>JBDLRR010000001.1:0-6408 GCA_039799985.1 Pseudomonadota bacterium
GAGAACACGGAGCAACTGAGCGCGGTGACTGAATGCCTCACCGGTATTGAGCAGTCAGTGCAAGCGATTGTCAGAATCGAACATTCACTGAACGAGATAGACGGTCGATTGGGTGAATTGAATGACCTGGTGTTTAAGGCTCAGTTGGTCGGATTCAATGCTTCAATTGAAGCAAATCGTGCCGGGCAAAATGGTAAAGGTTTTGCGAATGTGGCACAGGAAATTCGAGGATTTTCAGATACTACCGAACGAATTTCACGCGATTTATCTGAAGCTCTCTCAAGATCAAGGCGTCAGTTGGTTGAGGCTGATGGCGCCTTAAAACAGAGAATTGCTGAAGCCGTGCAGGTGGTAAGCGATGTTTGCCGGACGAAATCCCGATTGGATTCAGGTCTTCCACGCATCGTTGAGGCGATTGAAGGTTCTGCTCAATCTCTGAAAGAGCAAGACGAAATTGTGAGGAGCATCTGTGCAGAATTTGAGCTGTTTGAATCTGCCTTCAGCAAGACCGGGAACGTTCGTGGCGAATTGAACCGATACGTCCAGGACGTGCGTGAGCAGTCCTATCGGCTTGAAGATGTGGTTCAGGATTTGGGCCATTCAGTCAAGGGACTGCGCGTTCGCAGCAGGCTCAAGAAGAATCAGACACAGATGGTCTTCCGTCATGGCGCCGATGTGTCTCCGGAGCGTGCGCGGGCGGACGCCGTCGACAGGCTTGCCCAGAAGATGCGGCCCCGATTGGTTGTGGAAGCCGAAGAGCACGAACCTGAAGTGAGTGATTCCAGTTTCAATCAAGAAACGACAAAGCGAGCCGGTTAGCCTGCGCATATTTCTAAGTGGAGTGCTGTATGGTTATCAATCATTCGCTTTCCCTAAAAGTACTGATTCTTCTGCTTGTTTGGACATCAACGTCGTGTCGCAAGCGCACTTTTGGCCCATCGGATTCTTCGATTGACTCCCTTCTTGATCCTCATCGCCTTCCTGAGAGCGGACCGTGGTTTGAGGGCTGGTACGTGCGAATCACGCCCGACACCGGTTCTCAGCAGTCTCTGGGAGTTATTGTTGGATCATATTTGCCACCGGGCGCGTCGCGCGCTGCGTCGGAAGAAAAGGGTTTGACCGGATACGCTGCGATTCTGGATGGAGGCTCCGCGGGTGAGCCTCTGCGTTCTTTTGAAGTCTTTCCCAAGAACACTCGGCTTTATTTGAACAAGAATGACATCGTGAATCGGGATCCTGCACCTTCGGGGAAAGCATCCTTTCGCTGGGTTGCAGATGGAGTTGGCGAATTTTCCGGAGATTCGGTTGCATTGAATATGGCAAATCAAATTTCTTTCCGGGCTCGCTGGCTGGATGTTTCACCCTGGAGTGAGAACGGCCTCGGACCAGAAGGTTATATCAGTCTCTTTCGTGCATTCCCGTTGCATTGGTTTGTTCACAGTCTGCGTTCCCGGGTTGAGTTTGAGGCCAGTTTGCCAAACCCAAACGGCACAGGACTTCAGAGGCTTTCTGGTGCGGGATTTGCTCACATTGAAAAGAATTGGGGTGCGTCGTTTCCACCCGCTTATGTTTGGATGCAGGCGTTCGACAAAGCCCGCAATCGCGCCGTTGCAGTGGCGGGTGGACGCCCATTACAGGTGGGCGTAATCAAGCCTGAAGCGTGGCTCGTGGGATACCGGAGCCCATCGACATCGGTAGACTTCGCGCCGCAGAATCTTGGTACCGTGTTCGAGAGCAAGGTTGATGCTTGCTCGGGCAGCTTCGAATTGAGTTCTGCATTTCTCAACAAGCGACTTACGATTAACGCGCGTGCCGAAAGAAAAACATTTGGCGGAATTGCGATACCGAAAGAGTCTGGCTTTGAAAAGGATGGTTCTGAACAATCTTTTCAAACGCGTATCACAACAAGACTGTTTGAGGTCGTCCCCTTTTCTCCTTCGCGCGCCTCGGATCGACTGCTTGAGGAAAATGTTTTCGAGGGTGGTGCGCTGGAATTCGGTTCAGAATTCAAGTGTGCCAGGTAGGTTCGACATCATGAAGGCTCGCAACTGTCACCGGCGCAAGCCCAATCGATGAACCTGTCATCGCGCGATTTTCTGCTCGCTCCATTTATCTGCGAAAAATCAATTTCTCTTGGTAGCTCAGAAGTTCTCATTTCGAAGTCGCTTCGGGACAAGCTTTCAAACGGAGCTTGTAGATAGTTTCCGCCATCATCTGGAAGCAAGCTGATTCCACTGAATGAATTTCTGTTGGCAACCATCCAGTTGCAAATGTCATCATGTTCCTGAGGTTTGTAGCTGACCGTCACACTCACGTTGTGAGGATTGGGGCCACGCCGATGGGTTGGCAGGATCCAATTTTGTGTCATGTACTTGCAGCGTTCCAAAAGTTGCATTGATGTCTCGTTGCTGCGGATGATTCCATTTTCGTGGGCTACGGGAAAAGAAACAACGAGTGTTCCCTCATTGTGAGCATCTCTTTCGATGAATTTGTTGGAGCCCGGTTCACCTTCGGTCCATCGGCTGAGCAGGTAATCTGCGATGGCAGAATCGCGCTCGATTCTGACACGTCTTGTATAAAAGCCGGAATGCGCGGCGTGGATGCCCGACGTCACACCCAGCTCTGCCGATTCGGTTCCAGAAGGTTTGATAGTCCCTATTCTTGCTGCTTGAGGCATTCCCAGCAACCGCGAATAATGTTCATCTGTGTCAAGTGCGATTGATGCGGCAGTCGACAGAAGAGATTCGTCCGAGACAAGTCCCCACGCCAATGCAAGACCAGTGAAGCTGACCCCCAAGAGTGCTTCCTGTTCGCAGTCAATCTGCCACTGGCGTGAGATGTAGTGGAATGACGTGTAGTTTTTTTGCAGGACTCCAATCAAGGTTGCAGCCCTGACGCTGAGGAGAAGTTCCTGACGGTTTCGGCACGCCGCCGCGTTCACAGAGGTCAAATTGCAAAATGCCTTGAGTGCAACCTCGTGACATGGATTGTAGAACCAGTCTTGATCGTTCATCAAACTGAGGCCGGGTTCGCCGCTTTGATTGGCGAAGCAGGAAGTCACAATGCTTCGAAGCTTATCTTCAAAGTGGTCGTCGCTTCTCGACAATCTTGCACTGACATTTGTTCTTGCGCGCCAGGGGTGAGTCTCCCACCATCGACCTGATTTGAAGTTCAGCATTTGGACGCTGTCTGCATCAAACAGACAGATGAGTGCCGCACGCCGAACTCCTCCAACAACCACAACCTCTGCAAGCATGCATACAATGTCTGCACACTCGACATCCAAGAGTTTGCGCCCTTTTGCCGTCTTGAGAATGTCGCGAATGCGCTCGTGGGCTTGCCGCAGCGGTTCTGGTCCACTGGCTGTTCCGCCTGTCGTCAGAGGTGTACCTCTGGCTCGAATCAGTCCATAATTGAACTGGGTCTGAGGATTCAGAATCAGAGTTCGCACGCTGTCGGCCCAAGATTCCTTGCTGTCCTCGATTGTGAAGTGTGCCTCGTGTCCATGCACAATGACGGGCAATTGCTGAATGAATCTTCTTTCAACAGAAAAGCCCTGACCTGTTCCACACATGAGGATATAAAGAAAATCAGAGAATTTCTGGATGTTGTCCAGACCCTGGCCTGCGCAATTGAACATTCTCACGTTTTCACGACAGATGGGGTCACCGGCGAACTGGAAAGATCGCATGCTGGGTCTCACATGACCGGAGTAGACCCAGCCAAAAGCATTTCTGATTTCGTCAGCCAAAGCTGGAAATCGATCCAGGTGCATCTGTTCCACCCTTGCAATGGTGTCATTGCGGGTTTCGCGGAGTCCCTTTGCAGTGAAGATCGGATACGTTCGATAAAAAACAAGCTCCGACAAAAGCCGCCGGCCAAGGTCCATGGGTTTCATCACCTCGCGTTGCAGCGTTTGAATTCAGGCCTTCCGGCTTGCGGTGCTTTTTTCTGCATTTTATGCCGTTCTCCGCCTTGCAAAATGGACCGTGCTGGCTTGCGGGCCTTTTGCTCCCAGTTCTTCATTGAACCTCAGTTCATCGCCAACTTTGAAGCGGTCGAATTGACCTTCAACAACACTGTTGCGATGAAAGTATATTTCCCTTCCATTGTCTGCTTCAATGATTCCATAGTCATCATAGGGAAACAATTCTTTGACCACACCTGTGGGCAGTCTGTCCGGGACGTGGTAATCGACCCTCAACTTCTCCTTGTGTTTTTGAAGTTGTCGGCTGAGTGCGGCAAACGCATCGCGCACCGCGACATCGACCTGCTCGTGCGAAATTTTGACGCTGGTATCCCGGCTTGCAGCCAGTTCCCGCAATGGTGCAGAAAGATCAATTCGAACGTGAAAAAGGTTTCCCCTGATTCTGTGTTTGTGCGGTGCTTCGATGACGACCCTGCAGGCCGCAATGTGGCTGAATATTTTTTCGATTTTCTTGACTCGTTTGTTGATCAAGTCTGTGAGTCTTTGTGATGGTTCCATGTCACGAAAGGCGATTTCTGTATAGATGGTCATGACGCGCTCCTTTTTTTTACAAAGATTGCCATCACGGACGTTCTCTAAACCTCTCCGGCAATGCACAGGCTAGACTGTCTCGTTGGCCGGAACGAGGGCTGAACAAGTTCATTTCGGTAAGTATTGGGTCGGCTGGTTTTATTCAGAACAATGGTGGAATAAAGTCTGCGGCAGTGAGTTTTGGGTTGTCACTTCTATTCGAGGTGGACCATGAATCAACCTGTTCTTCCGCGTCGACTTCCCCTGCTTCCAATTCGCAATGCTGTTTTGTTTCCGCATTTGATTGTGCCAACTTCCGTCAGCCGATCGACATCCATTGCGGCAGTCGAGGCAGCCCTTGCTACAGAGGAGAAATGGATCATTGCTTTGACCCAAAAAGATTCCGCCTCGAGCGATCCGTTGGGAAAGGATCTTTTTGAATTTGGAACGTTGGCTCATGTGCGTAGGTTTGTGAGATTGGACTCCTCTTTGGAGATCAATCTTCAAGGCCTGTTTCGGGTGCGTGTGGCAAATATTGAAAACAATGGTCGATTCCTGGAGGCTGACGCGTTCGAGTCATTGGTGAGTCGAAATACTTCTCCGGAGGTGGACGCGCTTCAGCGTTCGATTGCAGAACTGACAGACCGGGTTCAGGAGCTGACTGAACTCAAGGGTACCGGTAATCTTGCCAGGCTTGTTCAGCAAATTCAGGATCCCCTGGGTCAGATTTATCTTCTCGCGTCTTTGTTGAGTCTTGATGTTCAAAGAGAGCAGCTGTTGCTCGAGGCGTCGACCCAGGAAGAACTCTACAAGCGGATGGTGGAGTTTTTGGGCTATGAAGTCGAGGTTCTCAATCTCAGGGAGAAGATCAGTACTCAAGCTGCAAGTGCCATGTCGCGCGAGCAGCGCGAATATTTGCTGCGACAGCAAATGCGGGCCATTCAGCAGGAATTGGGCTCGCATGATTCCGGACAGGCCGAACTTCAGCAGTTGCGCGACAGACTCCTGGCAGCATCTCCTCCGGCTGAAGTTCTCAAGGAGTCATTGTCTGAGCTTGAGCGTCTTGAGCAAATCAACATCGCCGCTCCCGATTATCAGGTGCTTCGTACTCATTTGGAGTTGATTGCGGAATTGCCCTGGAAGTTCTCAACTGAAGACAATCTTGACTTGGAGCGCGCGCGTGCAGTTTTGGATCAGGACCATTACGGATTGGCCGAAGTCAAAGGCAGAATTCTTGAACAGCTTGTTGTCATGAAAAGGAATCGCACGGCACGTGATCCGATTTTGTGCTTTGTCGGACCACCTGGGGTCGGCAAGACATCATTGGGTGCATCAATCGCTCGCGCGTTGGGCCGGCGATTTGAACGAATGAGTTTGGGTGGACTGCATGATGAGGCTGAATTGCGAGGACATCGGCGAACGTATATCGGCGCAATGCCGGGGCGAATTATTCAAGCCATTCGTCGCGCTGGTGCAAGAAATCCACTGTTGATGTTGGATGAGGTCGACAAGTTGGGTCGAGATTTTCGCGGCGATCCTGCAGCTGCATTGTTGGAGATTTTGGATCCGGCTCAGAACAATTCTTTCCACGACAACTACCTTGATCTTCCGTTTGATCTTTCGAAAGTGTTCTTTATCGTCACCGCGAATACGTCGGATGCCATTCCGACACCATTGTTGGACAGAATGGAGGTTGTGCGGCTTTCCGGTTATACCGATGACGAGAAACTCCATATTGCCAATGCCTATCTTATACCTCGGCAATTGCAGACGTCGGGGCTTGAGAAGGAGTTGTGTCGATTCAATGATGATTCGATTCGATTCTTGATTCGGCGGTTCACGCGTGAAGCAGGCGTTCGTCAATTGGAGCGTGTGATTGGTCGTGTCGCACGCCGTGTGGCATTGGCAAT
>JBDLRR010000002.1:0-11313 GCA_039799985.1 Pseudomonadota bacterium
AGCGATTCACAAATCCAGCCACTCGTGCAGTTCACAACTGAAGAATCCTGGAACTCTCTTGTTCAGCGCATGTTGCCCCGCATCAAGAGCCTGTTGGAAACCCCAATTCCTCCTGAACTCGCAAAAGCTGTCGAAGTGGCGCGAAAGTCCAATGGACTGCTGGCTCAGGCAAACGTGTTGCACACCTTCATGATTGAGCAATTCCGTTACATGGGTGACTGGCGGGTCACAGAAAACGGATACTATCCAAGAAGCCTTGCCGAGATTCTCAGCACCAAGTTTGGCGACTGCAAAGACTTCTCGTACATGTTGGCAATCATGTTGAAAAATCTGGGCTATAAGGTCGAGCTCGCAGCGGTTGAGCGCGGTGAACCCGACTTTGTGCCAATGCACCTGCCTGCCATCGCTTATTTCAATCACATGATCGTGCGAGCTGAAGACAAAAACGGCAACGTGTATTGGCTCGACCCGACCAACAGGGTGGCTTTTTCAGGTGGAAAATGGCCCGACATTGCCGGGCGCCCGGCAATGGTTTTGCGAGACTCCGGCAAAGACATCATCGAACAGATCCCTAAAATCAAGCCAGCTGATCGCATCATTGAAACAGACGTCTATCAAAAGGTTATTTCTTCTTCCGAGTCCCGGTTGCAGATGGCGTTTTTCTTTTCCGACGTTAACTCTGCAACGATGTTTCCTTACTTGAAAGGACGCAGTGAAAAACAACGAATTGAGATGGTCGAGAAGATTGTTTCAGACGGCAGAAGAGTATTGGCAGGCAAGGTTTCGCCGCCGGATATCTCGGGTGAAATCGTGCGTCCGTTGCGTTTCAGTGCCGACCTGACTGTTGCGGAACAATTGACGTGGACGTCTGCGGGCTACGGCAAATACATTCCAGGCGAGCTTGAGAAGTATTTGAAAATTGTGCCCGACAACATGGTGATGGGCTTGAACTTGACTGAACCCGAAACGTTCATCAACCGTATTCGCCTGGATGCCGGAAGTTTTGTTGGCAACACGCCCTCAAATTGCACAGTTTCATCACCGTGGCTGACGTCGAGCAGGACCTATGAGCTCAACAAGGGCACCTTGATTGCTGAAACCCGAACCGAACGTGCAACCCAATATATTTCCCTCACTGAACTCAAGTCACCCGAATTTCGCAAGCTCCAAGAAGACATCCGCAAATGTTTGTCGTCAAGGATGATGATTCTCAAGATTTGAGTGACAACAACTCTTGGCTCATGACTCGATGGAGTTGCTTGAGTCGGATTATTTCCCGCTCGGAGCAGATGTCGATAATGAACGCAGGAATTCCACCAACGCTCTCTTTTCAGGCTTGGTCAGTTTGAGAGGGCGAATGAGCGAATTCTTTTGCGGAGCGGAACCACAAGATTTTCCTGCGGCGCATTTGTTGAGCCCTCCGCGACTGTAGTGCTCAACAACCTCTTCGAGCGTGGCAATACTTCCATCGTGCATATAGGGCGGAGTTTGGGCCACGTTGCGCAGCGGTGGAATGCGGAAGACACCCCGGTCATCGGGCTTGTGTGTGAACTCGTAAAGACCTTCGCCTTTTTCCGGTGTGCCGCCTTTTTTGTCCCAGTTGTAGAGCCCATTATGGGCAAATTGGAGTATTTTTCCCTGCGGGTCTTTTGCCGGCGGCAGGCTCAAGGGGTCTTTGCTGTTGAGGAATTCGGGCTTTGCGGCATTGCTCAAAAGGACTCCCGAATGGCATTCGCCACAGCTGGTGCGTTTTGAAAAGAACAGTTCGCGTCCTTTCTGCGCTTCAGCCGACATTGCTTTTTTGTTACCGGCAAGAAACAGGTCATAGGGGCTGTCGAACGCCACAAGCGTGCGCACATACTCTGCCAAAGCCGCGAACAGGTGACGCGTGTCGGGTGGGCCTTTTTCCTTCGGAAATGCCATTCGGAACATATCAACATGTGGCGATTTTTCGAGAACTTGAGCACGTACCTTTGGCCACACTCGAATCAATGCCATTTCGCCGGGAGTGTCGAGAAACAAAGGAACGATGATTTGGTTTTCCAATTTGCGCAGCACCGGGTTGGACCAGGTCAAAACGTCCATGTGCGCGGCGTTGATGAGGGTTGGTGAATTCCGATGAACAGGTCGCCCTTCAATATCTACAGAGCTGGCTTTGTTTTCGGTGAAAGCACGCTGGGGTTCGTGGCAGGTGGCGCACGAGATTTTTCCGTTGGCAGAAAGACGTGGTTCGAAGAAAAGGGCTTTTCCCCAGGTCGCTTTTTTTTGATCCACTCCACAGAACGCAACCGATCGGAAGGTCGAAAGTAGGAAGATTCCCAGGGCGGTGAAGTTGCGTTGAATGCTCACTTGTCTATCCAGATCCTCTGCCCACCCACATGGCATTGACTGCATTGCCCCGTGACTTTTGAGGAGTTCATTCTTTTCTCACCAGTACCGTCGGCATCGGTTACGCTCACCCAATATTCTTTGTTGGCATTTGTGATTTGCGCAAGATAATCGGTCGTTGCGTAGAAGTTGCCACTTTTGTCGGTGATGAATTGTTTCAATGGAACTCGAGTGTCGCCACCCGAGGCTGGTGGCTTTTCGTTGAAGATTTTCACGATTGCACCCGCTATGGGTGTTGTGAGGTCTTTTTTGTAAACGGTTCCAGAAAAGGTATGAAGTCCTTTGCCTGGGCCATTGCTTTGGTGGCAGGTCACACAAGTCAAACCAGCGTTGTGGCTCGCAAACCCTGCTGCGCCGGAGGCGTGCGCGCTGTCGCCCACTTCCAGCGAAACATTCAAGGCCGGATCACGCACAAAGCAGTTGTCGCCAATGGTTGTTTTCTTGGCGTCTGTGCACAAGCTCGCATCTGTCTTGATGCCCGAAGGATCCACCGATTGGGTTGTTGAAGTGTTGGCAAACAAAGAGAAGACTTTCTGGGCGGGCACGAGTCCAGCGACCGAGTCTTTGAATGCAAGTCCAATATTGGCGAACAGATATTCGCAGTCGCCGTCGCCCGGGAATGCCATGCATCCCCACGATGAAAGACTCGCCACGGCACCCATTTGTTTGGTAGACGACAAATTCTGTGTGAGTTCTTCTTGAATCTTCTCGCCATCAAAAAGCTTCGCAATGTCGAATCTGACGCCCGATTGCAACGGGTTTCCTGTCAGGCTGATGGTTGTGTTGTTTTCGTGTGTACAGGCAAACGTTTCTGGCGTTGAACCTGTGCAACTCGTTGCACCATGGTGGAACAGATAGTCTTTGCTTTTGGCAGGGCCATCGGAAAGCACCGTCAGTTCAAGTCTCACTTCCTTGTAGCCGCCTTTCCATGACCACCACATCCCGGGGTTGTTGAGCGGAGGTTGAGCTGTTGCTGCATCAAGGTGATTGGTTTTGTCGTCCAGGCCAAGCGCGAATTCAATTCCGACGTAATCACCTTTCTTGATGATTCCTCGAACGAACTTGCGGGTTGATGCATCTGGAGAGCTGGACTGCGCACAATTGGCATCGGTGTTGGCGTAATCGAGCAGGGCCACATTGCCGGTTTGCCATTGACCGTCTTGTTCGAGCTTGAGGCTCTCTTTGCTGCCATCAGTCTTCACGAATCTGATATCCGAAACGAAATAACGGAAGTCCTTGGGCTGCACAGACGCTTTGTCTGTTCCCAGGGCGTAGGTTTTGTTGCAGTCGAAGTCTTCGTCACCCACTGTGGCACGGAACGGGATTTCGACGACCTGTTCATCAGAGCTGGTGCCAGAGTCACTGCCCTTGTTGTTCAATTTCCCACAGGCGAGGGTCGTCAACACCAAGACCACTCCAAAGCTTACAGAGAGCTTGGCAACTGTTTCACGCACATTGTTCATGCTTTTGTCTCCGTTATTTAACTGGTTTGGGTCAGACATCATTTTCAAAATCCAAGAGTCACCGTCAAGTTAAGTTGCGCTGTTGAATTGAACGGTTTCAGTTTTGAAGCAGCGAAAGTGTCTCTTGAGTCACAGAGCGTTCGGCTGGAACAGTTGTGACTTTGAGTTTTTTGGCCACGCCAGAGTCTGTAAAACAGCGATTCGGGAGTTTGAGTTTGCCGACAAGTTTTTCGATACGCGGCTGTTTATCGAATGTTCCAACCAGGACTTTGCCTGGACCTTCGAGTTTTTTGAGGTGATTGCCACAGTCGCTGCACCAACTCGAGAAAAAAACCAAGTCGACTTTCTTGCCCTCGCTCGCCTCAACAATTTCCTTCAATTTTTTTTTGTCCAACGGCGGGCAATTTGCCGCAGGCTTTTCTGCATCATGTGATGCGACTCCGTAGAGTGGAAACAGCCATGTGCTTCCTGCAGCAAGCAGCGTTATCGAAAGCGTTTTTGTCATTTTTGAATTCCGAATGCTCTGCAGCGTCATTCCCAAGTCGCCAACCATGCAAAACTCAACGACGAGGCGGCAATCATGTTTCTGTTCTCCAGAACGCGGCCTTTGTCGGTCAGGCTTAATCGTAGCATGTTGTGCTGTGCGGGGGACCAGTCGAGCGTCACGAAGATGGAGTGGGATAACACTTCACTTTTCTCAACGCGTTGACCATCGTTGCGGCGGTTTTCACGCATTTCACGCACCAGTCCACCGATGATCTTGTTGTCTCCACCCAAGGAAAACCCAACTGTTGATGTTGCCCGCAGACCGTTTCCAGGAAAAACCGTCGTTCTTCCCAGTTTTCGTTCTTCGGGAAATAGCCCTGCTAGAGCGACTCCACCTTTGACGGTGCCCATTCCCCAAAACGTATCGATGCCCAATTTGAGTTCCGGAATTCCAGTGCCAAAGGCATCGAGCAAATCCGGACGGGTTGTTTCCTGGAGAGACTTTGAATGCGCGAGTTTATAGGACGTCATCATTTGAATTTGAGGGCGGAGGGGTTCGCTGAAATCGGGCATCCACCAAGACCAGCGGGCTGCAATCATGGGGTCGCCCAGTGACCTGAGCGATGAGCCTTCAAGCCTGTTTTGTTGCACAGGAAGTGTGAGCGTAAAGAAGAAGTCATTGCGCAAAGCCTTACCGACGGCGAATGTAAAAGCGTCGCGTGACTTCGGACCTGATTCCTGACCGTATTTTCCTTGTGGATCGACAGTTTCAAAGCGTGAACTGGTCGAAACGCCAACGTAGGTTTTCAATTCTTCGTTGGGCCACAAAACAAGCGGATCATCACTCCCACTTCCGCATGACGCACAGGCCCAGGCGTGTGAAGGTAAACTGATGGCGACAACAACAAAAGCGAGAACAGAAGCAGAAAAAAATGAAAATCTTATTTTCAAAATTGGTGTCATTTACGGAACCACCACCGGAATTTCGACTTCACCCGATTGGCCGTTGACGGTGGCCTGGACGTGCAATTCCCAAGGGCCGCTCATGATGAATGAAATTTTTGAAACTTTAATTCGGTTGCCAACCACTTCGGTGACAATTTGTTCGTCTGGGGCGCCGTGTCCGTGCACCTTCATGAATGGAAATACTTTTTGCACAGACAAGCTGGAGGGCACTTCACCCGAGGGTGTGGTGATTTCAATTTCACATGCGTTTCGAATGTCCTGCAGGGAATCTCCGCTGACTTCTGGACCCACACTCCAGCCAACAATTTTTGCATTGAAAAATTGTCCTTTGACTTCGCTGGTGCTGGCGCGGGAAGCCTCTGAGCTGTCGCCCTTTGCTTTACCGCTACATCCTGCGCCAGAAAAAAGTGCAATTGAGGACACAATGAGGGCAAGGTTTAAATTCATTTTGTATCAGCTCCCCAAAGAATGAGTTAATCTTCGAACAACTAGGTTTGCTCGTCAAATTCAGACTTACAGCGGAGTTTTTCTAAACAGTCAAACCATTGATGATCAATTTTCTCGCATGACCGGGCTCTCAGCTGTCGAATGTGCCATACTTTGAAACATCAAAGAGGTATTTTCGGCGTTAGAGAACAGATGAAAGGGTGTGGTCAGTGAAACTCATTCAAATTTGCTCATCAGGGTTGCTGCTTTTGGTTTTGACTGTCGGTTGCAAGCAGTCCGGTGATTCATCGATGAGCGCAGCGTCTCGTTCGTCAGCACCTGAGGCAGAAGCCTGCCAATTGAGTGAATCACAGGCCAAACTCTTGTCGACTGCCATCGAGTATTCCTCGCTCCAGAAAATCGAATTGACCAGCTTGTCCCCTGAGGAACGCGCTGCAGTTTCGGCAAAGCGAAATTCAAAGGCATGCGATGGTGCTGAGCTTTCGACGCTTGGCGAGAGTTTCCCCAGCATCGCCAGCAAGCTGCCTGGGAATGCCAATGACAATGGTGATGCAACAGCCTTGGCTCTGGGTGGTGCTGGCATGGGAGGAACGTCGGGTGTTGTTCGCACCGACTATATTCTTATTCCAGGCTCGGGCACTCGATATGTTGCAGGCTACAATTCTGCTGGCGACATCATTCACCTCATCCGCCTGATGCAGACTCGTCCCCGCTGATCGAAATTGCCTTCAGCAAGAATTTTGCCCTGCCATAGCGCTGTCGTGTGGGCTCAATCCAGCCGACAATCCACATAAGGCAGGGGCTTTTCGACAAACGGGCTGAGGTCGAATTGGCCAGTTGAAGATGTCTTCAAAGAACAGTCATGGATCTTCTTGAGTGTCGCATAGTCGACCAGCTCGCCCTCGGGCTTTGCCTTCTCGGGATAGTTCCAAATGAAATCAGGGGCGACTGCAGCAGATGAATTGCTGGCTTTGAGCGGCTTCACACCAGGAGTCCCGGGCAGAAGTCCCCACTCACCTCCAATGATTTTTCCTTTGTTATTTATTTCGATGGTGTAATCGGCGACGAGTTCTTCATGTGTTTCTTGCGTGCCGCTTGAATCGTATTTTGCAAACGGACCATTTTCAGATGCGTAAATGACCTTGGCCCTGACCTGCACTATCGCACTCGTCTTTTCTGCCCTGAATTCTGCAAATGGGTCGTTGAGCACTTCCTTTACGTCTACCGGGGTTCCTGCAGGAGCTGTTGAACCATCCGTCTTGAGAATTGGCAGGTAAGTCATCTCGTAGGCATAGACGGGCTGATTCCACACCTGGGTGTATCTGTCTGCATCCACCACAAATCCTGTTTTTCTGCGCCCCACCAAATCAACCAATGCAGCATGGAACAAACCGGCATTCATGTCGCGGCAGGCTTGGGTGATTTGTATGAGAAGTGTGCGCTTCTCGCCGCTGCTCAAATCGCTGACTTCTGCTTCGTAGTAGGCGTTGGGCAATGCCGCTTTGAGCTTGGCTTCGTGAGTGTTTCTGTTTTGTGGATCGAGTCCAAACCGGATTGTTCTTCCGGGTACTTGCGCAAAAGCATTGTCGTTTCCAATGTAAATGGTATTGGCAGCAACGCAGTGGCCAGGGCGTGAACCTTTGCCTTCGCAAAGACGCCCGTCGATGATTCGTTTGTTTTTTACGAGTGTCCTCGATTCCGCAGCGTCGCATCTGACGCCCGCACCGAGCGTTTGTTCTGGAAATTGCCAACCCCAGACCCAACTCAGCAATCCACGAATGTCGCCCTCGGTGAACAGAACTTTTTTGCTTCCTTTGCTGACCAGAACGCTTTGCAGAGGTTTCTGCTCACGCAGTGCCGCCGGCGACCAACCGTTGCAAATTCCCATCCAGGCCCATTCTTCATCATGTGCCCAAGAGAACGTGTCGAGCCAAAGAGTCCAGTCGTGGGTGGTGAGGGGAAGATACTTTTTCAATTCGCCGTTAAGGTTTGAACCGTCTTTGAGGAGCGGCCGAAAGGTTGCTGCCTTGCCGTTGGCCTCGCGTGCATATTCGGCATTCAATGTTTTGTAGGATTCATCGTACTGACCGAGTTTTTCGAGCTTGTCTTCAAGACCCAGAAGTATCGTTTCAGCTGTGGAACCCGAGTAGGCTTGCGATTGCTTTGAAAGTTTGGCTCTAAGACCCGCAGGGACGGATTCTCTGGCCATGAGAAAGTCGTATTTTTCTGCCGGCGAGAGCAAAGCCAACTCTTTGGGATCTGCCTTCGCCACAGCAGCCAGATACTGCTCGACGAATTTGCCAGGCACAGCACCACGCCCCGACAAATTTTCGCTCTTTTTTCCGCTGCTCCGCAAAATATAACGGTCGGCAATTCCCTTTGCATAGTGTGGCCACCAGGTGTCTGACCATGCCTTGGGCCGCTCGCCTTTCACATCGTTGCGGATGGAATTCCAATCCAAAGCGCCGGGCGTGAGCCCCAGGCTTTCAGCCGAATTGAAATTTCCCATCGCCTCTTTCAGGTCGCCCTGATTGTTGAATTTGCGTTGAACGCAGCCAGAGATGGCAAGTGCAGCAATGATGAGGGAAGCATTGCGAGTCATCCTTGAAAACTCCCGTTTGCAAAAAGAATTCGCGCGCATACTGCGAACTTCAGTGCGTTGTTCAGTAACCCAATTTGGCAAATCTAAGCATCTGCCTTTCCGAAATGAAGGGCACGACAGCCGTAAGACACCGAATAAGCCCAAAGGCACGAGCAGCCTTGTTGGCTGTCACGAATGCAGGTTGCCATCCTTTGTCTTCAAAATACTTTTTCCACTGTTGTTCAACCTGGTCTGAGTAGGCGCGGAAGGGCTCGCCCCAATCTGATGGAACCTCAAAGTGCGGCAGAAATATCTTTTTCCGCTCTGCTCCAAGGTTTGCCAAGAGTGAATTCGCCGGGCTGAAAAATACGGCCTGTTTCTCGCCGCCGACTTCTGACTGCCAGACTGGAGGAACCATCGGAAGCCTGTCGACCTTGTAACCGTATTGTGAGCTCAGCAGGCTCGCTTGCGCATTGAGAAAGTTCATTGCAGTTCTTGCAAGTGCCTTTTCCTGTTCAAAGGCCAAGGTCGCAATTCCCTCTTCGGTGATTTCCGGAATCATCAGATTTTTCTTGCCGACGGCAAGAACGAAGAGGTCGACGTGATGAGTTCCCTCTCCTGGAAGAGCAGGAAGAAAAATCAGTTTCGAGGGGTCGACCTCGAGATAGCTCGACAACACGGCTTTTACCTGTTCCGGCGAGCGGAATTCGAATTTCTCGCCACGACTGTTTTCCTTGTAAAAGCCATTGTCCTGGTAAATCTTTTCAAGTGCTTCTCGTGTGAAGTTTTTGCCGGATCTGCTCAGGTATTTCGTGTATTCCGGAGAATTTTGAAGGAACACATGATCAGTCAGGATGAGATGATCACCTGTTGCAACAAGGTTTCCTCCTTCAATAACCAGAGGCATTTGCAAACTGGAAACTGTTTCGCGTTCCGCGCCGATGGACTCGCTGTCAATCGCGACAACAATCGGATTGAGCAGTCCTGGGCTGGAATTGGCACCCAAATTTGCTGAGAACTTGTTGCGCGCTGGATTGACGGAAAGATAAGGAACGTAGCGGGCTTTGCCTCCTGCGTCGGCAGCGGAGCTTTTGATGACAAAAGGAAAATAGTCACGCATCCAGACCATGCTGACACCACCGTCGGCGCTGCCCTTGTTGCCGCCTGTGTTTGTCAGCTCAATTCTCTTTTCAATTTTTGCTTCTGGAATTGTCTTGCTGTTGAATTCGGGAAGCAGTTCTGAACCAACCTTGTGGAAAACCACACGCGAGATCAATTCATAGTTGGCGACAGGCCCTGAAGGCAAATCCGAGAACCATCGTGAAAAATCGTGCGAAGCATCGTTGAGCTGACTTTTTTCAGATTGGTTGAAAGACCTTGGCACGCAGGCGGAGCATGCCAACGAAAGAACAAAGGCTAATCCTGCGATATGCGCCATTGGCAAACTCCCCTTGGGGCTCACTCTTCGGAAGTTGTTACAGTTGGACGATGTGCCTTGCGTCCTCCCAGCACCAGTGGTTGTTCGGTCAGGGTGCCGGCAACCATCAACTTTGCCATCTCGGCACATCGATCAACGAGCGCCCGTGAGCCTTCACGCAGCGACTTTCCTTCGGCCACTGCGCGTATGTTGTTTTCCATGTCTTCGGCATTCCAACCGCGTGAGTGTGCGACGTAGGGGTATTGCGGAAACTGAACCCCAAGTTCCGAGAAGAAGCCCAGCATCTGGCCGGCAGTGCCCTGGATGTTGTCTTGGCCGCCGGTGATGATGAATCCTGCCGTCTTGTTCTTGAGAACTGATTTGTGCGCGATGGTGTTTTGGTTCTGGATGCAATTCATCCGTTCGACCATTTTGAAATATAGGCTGCTGGCAGCGCCCCATCGGATGGGCGTTGCAATGATGTAGATGTCGGCCCAGTGCACAATTGCTTCATAGACTTGGTCGAGTTCGTCCGTGGGATCCATTTGTGTGATGGAACACGGCCACGTGCATGCTTTTGCCGACTTCGAATAAAAGCCTTCACAAGCTCGAAACTTCAAATCGCGCAGTCGCACAAGGCGCGTTTCCATTCCCGATGCCTTGGCGTGCTGAAGGGCCTCGTCGAGCAACTCATCTGAGGTTGAGAAGCGTGGATGTCCTTCTGTCATGTTGGTTGTCGAGATTCCAATCACACGGATGGGTCCGGGCTCACGTTTCAACGGACGCGCCAAGGGGTGTGGCTCATGCGGTTGCTTTGTGCGTTTGGTCGCGGAGGCCAGATCCACAAGCAGTCGCCCATTCTCAACTTTGGTGCTGAATGCCGGCACTTTGTCTTGTTCGAAACCGGGTTCGCCGACTCCTGTGCGGCGGTCGAATTTCCAAAAGTGCCATGGGCACTCGACGAATTCACCATCGAGTTTGCCATCACCCAGTGGGCCACCCACATGATTGCAGACGCCAGAGATGGCTCCAAAGGCGCCGTCTTTGTATGAAACCGCTATTCGGGTCTTGTTGGCATAAACGGCCTGCAACGGCTTTTTGGACAATTCTTCTACGCTACCAACGTCAACCCAATCCTGCTTGTTCGTCATGGTCAGCTCCATTTTTTAAAGAAATTCCGACGGTATCAAATTTTTTCTGATGCCAGATTTATCATGAGTATTTCTTGAGTGCTTCAGCCAGCGACTGCGGCGGTGCATCTGGATTCGAGGGATCTTTAACCATTGTAGTTGGCTTGAGGCGTCCTTCATTCAAAGACGCTTTCAGTCGCTCTATGGGGATGCTGATCACTTCTGAAGAGGAATCTTCTGTCAGGAGAAGACACTTCGAGTGTGGAAACATGATTTTGTCGAAACTTGCGTTGATGAATTCAGCAATGTCTCGAAACTCATCTTCGGGTCGAAGGTTGATTCTTGCGTTCAAGTCTCCGTTGACGATTTGACGACAAATGGCTTTGACGTTGAATAATGGACCTGCAGCCCGATGCGAGAATATGAGTCCTATTC
>JBDLRR010000003.1:0-7107 GCA_039799985.1 Pseudomonadota bacterium
AGCCCGCCGGACGCAACCAGCTCTCCGGGCTGATTTTAAGAACTGTCAGTGGGTAAACTGCAAGACCATACTGAAACAGATAGGCAAAGAGGAATGAAGGCAAAGAAATCCCCGCTACGCAAAGGAACATTGCCAGTCTGTCGATGAGTCCGTTGCGATAGAGCGCTGCAACTATGCCAAGAGCGATTCCAATCGTGACACCAATCAGAACCGAGACGATTCCTATTGATGCGCTGACCGGGAATTGTTCACGGATAATGTCGTTGACTTCGCGCCCGATGGTTCTGAAACTGGTTCCAAAATCGCCGTGAATAAAAACCTGCTTCAACTGGATCACGTACTGCATGTACAGAGGCTTATCGAGGCCATAGCGTGCTTCGAGGTTCTTGCGCGTTTCTTCCGGGATTTCTTTTGTGCGCATCAATGGGTCGCCAGGAACCGCGCGCATCAGGAAAAATGTCAATGTGAAAAGTGCGAGCAAGGTAACAACGGCAAGAACAAGACGTTGGAAAATAAAACGCAGAAGGCGCATCGCTTCCTTCCTCATTGTGACATGCACTGAGGTGCACGAGGTTCAAGATCAGATAAAATCCAAAAAACCTTCAAGGCTTTCGGAAAGATCACGAGTCTTGCCACGTCTTCAGACACAGGTCAAGTCGGAAGGAAAAGAGAAAAGCCCTGAATTATCAGGGCTTTTTTGGTGGGATTATTTCTTCGCAGAGGCTCCAGACCAAGACGCAAAGCGCAGGTCAGGGTCCTGACCGATTTGGTTGCGGCGAACGTTCTGCAGTCCATCTGCCAACAGGTAAGCTCTGCCGCGCTGGATGACGGGAACGATGCCGGAATCATTCAGAATCAAGATTTTTTCTGCGTCGTGGAACAGCTTGACGCGCTCAGCCAGGTTGCCAGAGCGTTGTGCTTTGGTAATCAAGTCGTCGAATGTCTTGTTCACGTAACCACCGTGGTTGTTGTCGTTTGTCGTTGTGAACAGGTCCATGAACGTCATCGGGTCAAGATAATCTGGGCCCCATCCGCCGGAAGCGACGTCGAATTGGCCGTCGCGTTGCTTTTGAAGACGAGTCTTGAAGGGGACGCTGTCGATTTTAACGTCGGTGTCGAAGACCTTCTTGAGCAAGTCCTGGAAGTACTCCGATTCTTTTTTGGCAACAGTCGAGTCGCCGGCAAGAATTGAGAACGAAGGCACTTTACTTTGCTTTGTTTCTGCAAGGTATTCCTTGATGAGCTTCTTGGCTCCAGCAAGGTCGCCATCACGATAGTCAACTTTTGCTTCCTGGCGATATGTTTTGCCGGCGCCTGGCATGTAGTCGGGAACGAGTCCGAATGCTGGTTTATCGCCCGGAACACCAGTGACCTTGTTGATATACTCGCGACGGCTGATAGCGATACGCAGAGCCTGGCGCAATTTCTGATTCGAGAAGACTTTTCCTTGGCGTTGGTTCATTTCAAGGAAGAAAACTGCACCATCAGCAAAAGTCTTCACCTGAAGACGTTCGCGCTGCGCTGTTTCAAGGCGTTCTTTGTCAAGGCCTGTGAGGTCGAGTCCGCCGGTACGGAAGTTGTTGAAGGCGGCGCCGTTGTCTTTGAGCATCACCGGAGCTTCAATGGCACGGAGCTTGACTGCGCTTGCATTCCAGTATGTCGAAGCTTTCTCCATGCGCATGGAGCTTTCTTTCTTCCAGCCCACGAGCTTGAAAGGACCATTGCCGATCACGCTCTCGACGTTGGTTGAGAATTTGTCTCCGTACTTTTCAACGATGTCTTTGCGCACCGGGAAAAATGCCTGGAAAGACATCAGTGATTTGAAGTAAGCCACGGGATTTGCAAGCTTGACGACGAGTGTCGAATCATTGGTTGCCTTGACGCCCAATTCGCTCAAAGGTTTGGTCTTTTTAATGACCTCATTTGCATTAAGGATCTGCGCAGTCACCGCAATGAACGAGTATTCGCTGGCAAAATTGGGATCAACCAGGCGCTGGAATGCGTATTCGAAATCTTTTGCAGTGACTTTTTTGCCATCATGCCATTTTGCGTTGGGACGAATCGTGAAGGTGTAGGTTTTTCCACCATCACTCACGGCCACGTGGCTTGCCGTGCCTGGGACGATGTTGCCGTTCTTGTCGGTGGTCATAAGACCTTCGAACAGATGGCCCAACCAGAAGTACGACACCGAGTCCACGCCTTTGTTCGGGTCCATGCTGGGGGGTTCATCACCCATGTTGAGAAAGACTTCTTGGTTATTGCGACGATCGGCTTGAGAATTTTGTTGTGCATGGGCCGAAAGGCTGGAAGTTCCCACCGACAGGATTGTCAGCGCAAGCACACCTGATTTCAAAAAATTGAACATAATTTGTCTCCCCATGGCCTCAGACTGAGTGCAAAAGACCTGTTGTGGTCTCGTACACGAAATTGGCCGCAGGGGCAATTTGATTCAAACCGACGAGAAGTGACCCGTTTGCGAGCTTTTCGACTAGGCGCTGGTCGCAAGTTGAGCTGGCGTAGTGTCTTGCCCTATTTCGTTGCTCTCGCTGTTTACCGCTGGAGTTGGAGGAGCCGCCTCCTGAGTCTTGGCGTCGGCTGGAGGCTTTTGACCACCCGAATAGGGCACGAAGTTGTCGGGTGAACCGTGCTTGGCGATAAATTGTTCGAGCACAACTTTTTGCTCGGGTGAGATCTGCACAATGCGGACGCCAAATCCCGTAACCTGGCCTTCAACGAGACGGGCAATTTTGCACAGGCATCGCAGCTCAATCGCCTCGTCATCACCTGCTTTCAACTGAATGACAGTTTCCAGAAGAGTGCTCTGAACGTGAAAAGGATACCGCTTGTGGTCCGAGCAAAGAACAAACATACCCGTGGCAGACAGGTCTTTGGTGAGAAAGTGGTATTCGTTGCCGGTGCCGAGGCTTTTGAGGCTGATTTGTAGTTTCTGGGCAATGCGCAAGTTGTCGATGCGTTTGGGTGGCGCGGATTTCTTTTCATCCTTCTTTTTCAGAAGGTTGTTCGTGCCGTTGTCCTTTTTTTCCGTTTCGACTTCCGCTTTCTTTTTTGCCCAGAATGCCATGGTCGAAAACCTCCCTGTCTGTTGTCGATGTCTGTATCGGCTGAATTCGGCCGAAGGTAAGGCCTGCATCGCGCGGAGGATTTGACGCCCTGAACGGCATCCAGTACCCATGAAAGGAGGAGGCCCTGCCCATGATTGGAAGACTCACCGGGACACTCGTTGAAAAAGCGAGTGATTGCCTAATCTTGGATGTAAATGGAGTTGGCTACGAGATTTCCGTGCCGGCTTCCAGCCTGTGTCAGTTGCCTGGGATCGGCGAGCCGTTGAGCCTGTCGATTCATACCCATGTTCGTGAGGACTCCATCCGTCTTTTCGGTTTTTCTGCCCGGGCTGACAGGAGTGTTTTCGAAATGCTTCTGAGTGTGAGCAACGTGGGGCCGAAACTGGCGATGGCGTTGCTCGGGCCCTTCGAGGGCAAAGAGCTCTGTCGGGTCATTCTTGATGAGAACCTGGCAGCACTGACTTCGGTGCCTGGCGTTGGCGCTAGAACGGCGGAACGACTGGTGATGGAACTTCGAAACAAAGCACAAAAGCTCGTGGCCCAGCTGGATGGTAACGATGCAGGGAAACTGACCCGTAACAAAGGCACAACGCAGTCCACGCTCCCGACCTTGGTTCAGGAGCAATGGGCACAGGCCAACGTCATTGAAGACCTGCGCAGTGCACTTCAGAATCTTGGATACAAAGACAAACAAATTGCAGACGTGGTGATGCCGTTCCAAAAACGGCAGTCTGGCGGAGAAGAGCTTGTGCTTGAAGTTGCGCTGAAAGATGCCCTCAGGCAACTTTCTGGTCATTTGCTGGGAAGATGAACATGGACGTTCAGGATCACATTGTTTTCAGCGAAGTAGCGCGTGTTCCTGATGCCATCGAGGGCGAGAGAACCGATCTCAGGCCGCATACTTTTGATGAATATCCTGGCCAAGAACGTGTTGTTGAAAATCTCAAAATCTATACCCAGGCAGCAAAACTCAGAGGCAAAATGCTTGACCATGTTTTGCTGCATGGTCCGCCGGGACTCGGAAAAACGACGCTGGCCGGAATCATCGCCCAGACGATGAATTGCAGTCTTAAAATGACAGCAGGACCAGTGATCGAACGTCCTGCTGATTTAATGGGAGTGTTGGCGAATCTGGAGGCCAACACTGTTTTGTTCATCGATGAAATTCACCGATTGCCTTCTCATGTTGAAGAGGTTTTGTACTCTGCGATGGAAGATGGTCGATTGGATGTGATGATTGGCCAAGGTCCGTCGGCCCGTTCGATCAGCTTTGAGCTCAAGCCGTTCACTCTGATTGGCGCGACAACCCGGGCTGGCGCCTTGAGTGCACCATTACGCGATCGTTTTGGTATTGTTGAACATCTTGACTATTATTCGCCCGAAAGTCTGGCCAAGATTATTTCCCGGAGCTCACGCTTGCTGAACATCAACATCGATGCCGATGGTGCGGCGATGATTGCAAGGCGCTGCCGAGGAACTCCGAGAATTGCCAATATGCTTTTGCGTCGGGTCATGGATTTCGCACTCGTCAATGGCAAGGCTTCAATTGACGCTGAGGCCGCAGAATCTGCCTTGGTTCGCTTGGGAGTTGATCCGCGCGGATTGGCAAGGATGGATCGCGAATTTCTGCGCATCATGCGCGATCGCCACGACGGTGGACCCGTTGGCCTTGAGGCTATCGCAGCTGCTTTGAACGAAGAGCGTACGACTCTGGAAGATGTCTATGAGCCGTATCTTGTTTCAATTGGCTTTGTGAATCGCACGCCACGTGGCCGCCAGCTCAGCTCTTCGGGTCAACAGCACCTGGCCGAGACAGAGCGTCGATTTGGGTTGGAGTTCTAGAATCGTTGCTTCCAGCGGGAGATTCCGCTGGAACCCCCTCCCAACGAACGCAAGCTGCGCGTGCAAGACGACTCAACTTTTGAGCATCTGACGCACTCAGCTCCAGCTGCCGACTCAGTTGGGCTGAACGCAGATAAACGATCGCCCGACGCTGTCCGTTTTCGCAGAGCGGAAGCGTTTGTCGAAGCTTCGGTTTTTCTTTGAGGTCGCCAACGTCGACCAACAAACTACGTAAGTTCAAATGCAAACGGGGAGGGGTGCCTGAAATGTCGTTGTCCGGATTTTTGAATCCGTCTTCAAGGGTCGTGTTTCTTTGCAAAAGAGCAGGTTCAACGGCTTTGCTTTGCGTCACAACTTCAAAGTTTGCCGGCATAACCTCGTCCACCAGTGCAACCGTCAGCCCGAATGATTCCTCGAGCTGTGCGCCTGCCAGGGTCATTACGGTCAGCCCATCTTCATAGATGGTCTTTTGAACCACCCAGGTCATGGTTTCGTCGCCAAAACGTCGATTTTCGAAAGCCTGGGAGCGAATCTTCACCAGCTGCTCACCGGCCGGACCTGTGGTGGCTTCAGAGCTGCTGGCCCGGGCCACCCCGACAGTCAGGCCGACTGTCAGACCGATAATCGCAGTCAGCAGCCGGGCGTCCCCCTTTTTCCAACCGACGTGAGTCAAAACTCTTTTCACATTGCCCCCCGGCATTCACCCCTTGGGTTTGACCAACGTCACCAAGGCGTGTCAGATGCTACTATCGGCATCCGCTGCAATAGCTGCAGTGGGCAGAGTTGTCGCAGATTTGGCGGAGTCGCGTAAAGCATGTCTCAATATGGCGTAGATCCGGAACTCATTCGTAATTTTTGCATTATTGCCCATATCGATCACGGCAAATCAACACTTGCCGATCGCATCCTGGAAAAGACGGGGGCGGTTGCCGATCGCGAGAAGCAGAATCAGATACTCGACAGCATGGAACTCGAACGTGAGCGTGGCATCACAATTAAAGCCCAGACAGCTACACTGTCCTATAAAGCGAAGGATGAAAAAACTTACACACTCAACCTGATCGACACTCCCGGACACGTCGACTTCACCTATGAAGTCAGCCGAAGTCTGAGTGCTTGTGAGGGAGCGTTGTTGGTTGTCGACGCCACACAGGGAGTTGAAGCCCAGACTGTTGCGAACGTGTACTTGGCGATGGACAACAAAGTCGAAATTTTTCCGGTCATCAACAAAGTGGATTTGCCAAGCGCAGACTACGAACGGGTCTGCATGCAGATCGAAGAAGAACTCGCGATCGACACTTCGCATGCTGCTCCGTGCAGTGCCAAGACAGGCATGGGTGTCGAAAATATTCTTGAAAATATTGTCCACAACATTCCTGCCCCGCCCGACAATCGGAGCAAACCGCTGCGCGCACTCATCTTCGACAGCTGGTTCGACAGTTACCAAGGTGTCATTGTTCTTGTTCGGGTTATGGACGGAGTGGTGCGGATTGGTGATCGCATCACGATGATGAGCTGTGGCAAGAGCTTTGAAGTGCAAAAAGTGGGCGTGATGTGTGTACGTGCCTTTCCGCGCGAAGTTTTGAGTGCGGGAGAGGTGGGTTACATCATTGCCAACGTCAAGGACGTACGCGACACGCGCGTGGGGGACACGATTTGTTCTGAAGGTTCGCAGGTCGAACCATTGCCCGGTTTCAAAAAGGCCAAGCAGATGGTTTTTGCCGGTGTGTTTCCGGTCGAATCAAACCAATATGAAGCCTTGAAGGATGCACTTGCGAAGCTCACTCTCAATGACAGTTCGCTGAGCTACGAACCTGAAACGTCGGTTGCGCTTGGCTTTGGCTTCCGCTGCGGATTCCTCGGATTGCTTCACATGGAAATCATTCAGGAACGCCTTGAGCGCGAATACGGAATGAATCTCATCTTCACCGCGCCCACGTGTGTTTATGAAATCATCACGACCAAGGGTGAGCACATGCGGGTCGACAACCCTGCGATGTTGCCGGTTGCGACGAGTATCGACAAGTTTCTTGAACCCTTGGTGGTTGCAACATTCCACTTGCCTCAAGAATATTTGGGTGCCGTCATGGGACTGCTCTCGGAGCGTCGTGGTGTGCAGTTGAAAATGGACTATCTTTCCCAGAGTCGCGTCATGCTTCAGTATGAACTGCCACTCAACGAA
>JBDLRR010000004.1:0-13993 GCA_039799985.1 Pseudomonadota bacterium
TTTGATTTCGGAGTTGTAACCTGGCGAGTTGAAGAGCTGAACGAATTCGAGCCCACCTCTTTTAAAGCTGTCTGTCTCGATTGCGTCGTTTTCTACCAAAATTTGTGCATCGGCATTGGTGTTGTTGGAGATCAAAATCCCCGATTGGACGGCAAATGGCATCATGTTGCGGTGTTCCCACCATGCCCGGTATTTGCCTTTTTCAAGCGCTTCGATTCGGAATAAACTGCGCGCGCAGTTCATTTTTCGCCATCGTGGCATTTGGTCTGCAAGATCGCATTCTTCTCTGCCAAACCAAAGGAATTCAGGGTTGTTCATGAAGATGAGATGACGATTCTTTTGGTCATCCATGGAGTACGACAGTGTTGGTCCCAAGGCATCAGACAACGTCTTGTTTCGTTGGTCGGCTGTGGCATCGCCCTGGAACGACCACAATTGTGCAAGAAAAATCCAAAACGTTGTTCGAGTTTTTTTCGTGCGAAAGCAGAATTTCATCGTGAAAGTCACCGCAGATTTCCTTTCAAGCAAATATCTGTCAAACTCGTCCTCCGGGAAGTGTAGCCATTTGACCGCAGGATGCAAAAATGAACCTGACCCTTCAGCGGATACGGGCGATTCGCGCGGCAGTCCTTCAGGACACTGACACTGCGGAGGAGCATCATACTGTCGGTGAGCTGTTTGTCCTCTTGGAACCCATGGAATTTGCTTTCAGCGGAATCTTGTTTTGCGTGCCTTTTTTGCAACCTGTGCCTTTGCCTGGGCTGAGCACACCACTGGGTTTGGCCATGGCTGGCTTTGGTGTTTTGACCCTTATCGGCAAAGGACACAAAGCGCTTCCAAAACGAATTCGCCAGCGCGAAATCAAGGCCGAAACTTTCCAGAAGATTCTTGGTTATGCAGAAACCATGGTGGCAAGACTCGCAAAACTTCCGCATCTTGACCTGGGTGTGATGGGGCGCATTTTGGCACACCCGCGGGCTTTGGCGAGTCATGTTGTGTTTTTGTCTTTGCTTTTGGCTCTGCCGTTGCCAATCCCATTCAGCAACACCGTGCCTGCCTGGGGGGTGCTTTTCAGTTGTCTGGCGATGATTGAGGCGAACGGAATCTTTATATTGCTCGCGTATTTATGTTTAATTGGAAATCTTGTTTTTTTTGCTGGACTGGTTGGACTGACTGTCCACAGTCTTTCCTAACGCTGACGGGGAGATTTCGAGGCATGGTCGGGGAACCCACGCTCATCGGTATTTTGCAGGCGTCATTGGCACCGGTCACCGTGATCTCAGGTGCTGGTCTTTTGTTGGGTGCGATGACCAATCGCTATGGCAGGACGTCAGATCGCATTCGTCTGTTGATGCGGGAATATCGGACCCGCGAACACGACAAGCGGGCAGCAAATGCAATTGTCAGCGAGATTGTAATTTTATACCGCCGGGCAAGATTGATTCGTACCGAGATTGTTGCGGTTGCGGTGAGTATTTTTTTCGTGGCTGTGACGATCTTCAGTTTGTTTTTCAATCTTGTCTATGGAACTGCGCTGGACAAAGTCGCTCAAACCTTCTTTCTTTTGAGTTTGTGTTCTTTGATCGTTGCGATGTTGTTTTTTATTGCCGATATTGTTGCGTCATTGAAGGCCCTCCGGGTTGTTCTCAGTGCCGAACCTGAACTTTTTGAAGCTTGCAGCCAAAAAATTCGCTGGCTCAAGCAGATTGATTTGGATGGGGAAGATTGAGTCGGGGGAGCAAGTGAGCGTTTCTGCCGCAAGGGATATCTCCAAAGGGTGGGGCGAACCTGAGCATGGTTGGGAATCCCAAGACTTGCTGATTGACGGTGACGCGTATTTTGCGCTTGTGGTTGAAGCCATCAATTCGGCCACCACCAAAGTTTATTTGGAATCCTATATTTTTGAATTCGACTCATTGGGCCGACGACTGATTGATGCTCTTTTTGATGCGCAGGCCCGTGGAGTCGAAGTGAAGGTTCTTGTTGACGGGGTTGGCTCTGCAAACCTCATTGGCAGCATGTTGCGCCCATTGCGGGAACAGGGTCTTGAAATTCGTGTGCATCATCCCTTGCCTTGGCAGATCATTCCTTCAGTTTCGTTAACCCGAGGATTGGGTCTGCCGTCTTTGCTGCGGATATTTTCATACGCGAACAGCCGCAATCATCGAAAAATGGTTCTGGTGGACGGTCGCATTGCCTTTGTCGGTAGTTTGAACGTGAGCGAGGTGCATCTGGCAGAGATCATGGGCGAGCGCGCTTGGCATGATTTGGGCGTTCGCGTCGAAGGTGACTTGTGCGCCCTGTTGGAAATGACTTTTCTGAAAGTCTGGGGAAAATCGTGGCGTGCCGGTAAGCGGGGAATTCTGAGTCCACTTCTTTTCACGACCCGTAGCGTCGGAAAGAATGCCAACGACTGGATTGTGCGCAATGATGGAAGAGCACTGAGGCATGCTTCATTCCAACAGCGGCTGCGTGCCATTCGCAACGCTCAACAGCGAATTTGGATCGCCAATGCTTACTTTGTACCCAGTGGAGCACTGCTGCGAGCCCTGATGGCTGCCGCCAAACGAGGCGTAGATGTGAGGGTCTTGTTGCCAAAGATTTCGGATGTTCATTTTATGCCCTGGGTTTCGAGGGCATTTTACGAAAGTTTGGTGAAATTTGGAGTCAGAGTCTACGAATATACTCCCCGTGTTCTTCATGCCAAAGCGATGCTTTTAGACAAGACGTGTTGGATTGGTTCGTCCAACTTGAATCATCGCAGTCTTCTGCATGATTACGAACTTGATGTGGTTCTCTCGGATTCGCGGTTGCTGGCCGGTCTTGAGGAGAGTTTTCTGCGTGACTTTTTAAATTCCAATCGGGTCGATAAACTGTCCTTGGAAGACCAGCCGCTCATCCAACGTCTGGTCGTTGGAATTTTGCTTTATTTTCGGCACTTGCTTTAAAGAGGCTATTGATGCGGATTGTGACCTACAACATCCACAAAGGTTTCTCGATCGCAAATCGGCAGTTTGTCTTGTCGGAAATGCGCTCTGCGCTCAGAAGTATCGACGCGGACGTGGTTTTGTTGCAGGAGGTACAAGGTGAGCATCGACGAAAGGCTCGCTTGATTCCCGACTGGCCTTCAACCGAGCAACATGTGTTTTTGGCAGACGGTCACTATGAATACAAAGTGTATGGTCGAACCTGGGATGGCTGGGACGGGCACCATGGGAACGCAGTTTTGAGTCGATTTCCAATCATTTATTCAAACAACATCGATGTCTCGAATGTTTTTTTTCAGAAGCGGTCACTTTTGCACGTCGTTGTTCTGGTGTCGCCAGAGCGTCCACCGGTTCACTTCATTTGTCTGCATTTCGATTTGCATGAAAAGGGTCGACGCACGCAGGTTTCACGCCTGATCGATCGCATCGAGCAGGCCGTCCCCCATCACACTCCGTTGGTGATTGCAGGTGATTTCAATGATTGGCGTGGGCAATTGTCGTCTCATCTGGAGTCCGGTTGCGGTGTCACCGAAGCTCACAAATGGGTGCATGGAAATCATGCCCGATCATTCCCCAGTGCATTTCCGATTCTTCCTCTTGATCGAGTTTACTCGCGAGGACTTGAATATCGTGGCGTGAAATGTTTGAGCGGAACACCGTGGACTCAGTTGTCCGACCATGTTCCGCTCGTCGTTGATTTCGAATTCCGCGAAGCTCTTACAAGCCGAAATTGAGTGCCAATGGTGCAGGTGTCTTGGGCGCTGTTGCATCTGCATAGGACGCCGAGAGTTTGCTCAAGTTGGCTTCAACGATGGCCCTTTCGGCTGCGCTGAGGTTTGCAGATGGTTGGGCATTCTTGACTCTTTCAAGTGCTCGGCCAATTTCACTCACTGCCTGCTGCCGTTCGGTTTCAGGCAATTGATTTGCAAGTTCAACAATCTTGAGCGCTGTTTTCATCATGCTCTTCATTGGTTTCTTGACCATATCCGGCAGCGGGATGATCAGGTTTTCAAGGACAGTCGTGCCCTGAATCAGGCCGGTGACGACAAAGTCTTCCGGCTTGCCGACGTCGCCCTGGTTGCAGTCGTATCGTTTGGCCATGTCTTCGTCGGTGCAAAACACCATTGGGGCAGAAGGTGATTCGCCAAAGTAGCCCCAACGGATGGCAGCATGATCATACGAACCAGGCACTTGGCGGATATTGGATACGAATCCTGGTTCATAGTCCATGACCGAGCTCGACACACCATTGGAATCGATCACTGTCGAACCGGCAAAGTTGTGGCGCAGGCCAAGTGAGTGACCAAATTCGTGCATGATGACGCTCATGTAATAACCCTTTGCGTACTCTTCTTCAGATTTCGACTTGGTGTCGGAAAAGAAAGAGACGACGGGATTTTCGCCAGTACCCTCGACCAGCGGCACGTTGCCAATTTTGCCTGTCAGCTTTGAGAACTGAGGTGCTGCCTCGGCAGTGTATTTATAGATTCCGGAAAAACCTTTGCGTGTTGTGCTTCCGTTGATGAGGATCTGGGTTGCCAAAACTTCGCCTGTGCGTGGATTCACCATTGTGGGTGCATAGCCAGCCCATGGGACTTCTTCGTCAAGTCCGTCGATCCATTTGATCACGTTGTAGCGTGGGTCTCCCAAATCGACG
The DNA here is from genome assembly GCA_039799985.1 of Pseudomonadota bacterium. Lineage (GTDB taxonomy): Bacteria > Bdellovibrionota_B > Oligoflexia > Silvanigrellales > Silvanigrellaceae > RFOM01. Next base: position 4,645 of record JBDLRR010000004.1, read on the forward strand.
TCTGCATTTGCAATCGTTGTCTTGAAGGCATCAAATCCGAAAACAATGTTCCAGCTTTCAACTGCCTGCTTCGCAACCGGCAAATAATCTTCAGGGAAACCTTTGAGATAAACGATCTGTTGAGCTGGTTTTCGTGAATTTACATCGATTTTGTAATGTGCAATCGGCAGTGCGTCTGTGCCACCACCCATGCGGGAAGAACCAAAAAAGCCGATATTTTCTGCACGAGCCGCACCAACGGTCCGGCTGGACACTGCAGGTCGTTTTTCCTGACGCTTCAGGAAAAGGCGGACTTTGACTTCGCCGCTTCGCTCTTTGCTGCTGTCTCCGGTATCTTTCGCGAGCGAAAATGCAACGCTGTGGATGATGTCGACGATGACCGAGTCAGGATCCTGAACAACTTGAACAACGCGGGGTTGAGCAACGGTTTTCCAGGTTCCAGCTTTCGTGCCGGCATCCATATCCACCGTCATTCCGCCGTAATCATTCCAAAGGGAAAGGTCGTTTCCGGCGGTGTTGAAATCGACTTCAAATTGACCGTTTGCAAGTTCATTGACGTCGAAACTGAGCAGTTTTTCGCGGCGTCCGTCTTTGCCGGGCAGCGAAACGATCAGTTGATTTTTGCCACTCTCATTGGGTGCGATGACCAGGTCTGCTTCGACCGGGCGGAAATTCAGGTTCAACGCCGTGCTGAAAAAACCTTTGGTATCGATCACGTTCAAGCCGAACATGAATTTGTCCGTGAGGTCACGTTTTTCGAGCCGTGCCTTGGTGGTTGAGGTCTTGACGAAATGCACTTGTGATTGCTGCTTGTTTGCACCTTGGCAGGCGACTGCCAAGGTTGTTGCTGCAGGAATGCTGGCAAGAAGAGAAATTTTGGCAAAAAAGGTCTTCGTCATTGCGGTTCCCCAAAACAACCAAGTAGGGTTGAAGAGCTGGCAGGTTTCGTCAAAGCGACTAGCCGACCGGCCAGTCACAGGTAGGCAGTCATACAGGCGAAGTCAACGAGTATTTGAAACGCTGAAAATGAACGAGGGGAAGTTCTGAAATGACAGAGGTTTTTTCCAAATCGGGTGGCTCCAACTATACCAGTTGGGCGGGTATTGAGGCCATTGCCATGGATATCGATGGAACCCTCACGACCCATGGTCTTTTGACGACCGAAGTTGTGTCGGCGCTTCACGCACTCCGTTCGCAAGGCCTCAAGCTGTGTCTGGTGACTGGAAGATCTTCTGGTTGGACCCAGGCTTTGGCCTCTTATCTTCCGGTTGATGCCGCCATTGCTGAAAATGGTGGTGTGGTTTTTTTGGGGCGTGAATCAGCACCTCTTTTGAGAAATCCTCTCAGCGGCCAATTTGAAGAGCCAACAACGAACCACCTTCGTGAGCCCTTGGCGCAAATGTTTTCGAAGTTGTTGGAAAGCAATCCCGGGCTGCAGATCACCGAAGACAATGTTTTTCGACTGAGCGATTTTACTTTTCATTCGAAGGGGCTTTCGGCCGTAGAATTGTCGGCAATGAAAAATCAGGTGGAGGCCAGTGGACTGGCTTTTGCTTGGTCGACGATTCATGCACACATCATGCCGCATGGGCAAGAAAAGGGGACAGCCCTTGAATGGTTGTTGCAAAAATGGGGAATCAAAACTGGGCCTGCAACCACGACCCTGACCATTGGCGACAGTCCGAACGATGCACCACTGTTTGCAGAGAGCAAGTTTCCTCATTCAGCAGGTGTTGCCAACGTCGTGAAATACCGCGAAGTGATGAGCCATTTTCCGTCGATTGTCAGCACCCAGCCCGAGGGAAGTGGGCTTGTTGAAATCGTCAACATCCTTATGAATATCAGAGGCGGAGCCTTGTGAATATGGCCCCGGGTTCAGTGTTTCTTCACGAAGACGAGCACTGGCTGATTGTAAACAAACCCTACGGTATTGCGACCCACGGCGGTGACCCTGGCGATGTTGGGGTTCAAGAATGGCTTGCCCTGCACCACGGTAAACAATTGTTTGTTTGTTCGCGCCTCGACAAGGGAACAACTGGTGTTTTGCTGTTTGCAAAAACTTCGGCTGCAAGTTCCGAGGCCGAGCGGATTCATGTGGGTGAGCTGTCTGAGAAAACTTATTATTTTCTTTCTGACAAAGATGTTCGCAGCACCCATGGACAATCCTGGATTTGTGCTCAACCACTTGATGACAAATCGGCACGCACCGAGTTTTTTTTCGACACACAGATCTCAGAAAATCTGTTTCGCTATCGCGCACTAATTGCGCGAGGTCGCACTCATCAAATCCGCAGGCATGCAGCACACTCCGGCTGCCCACTGTGGGGTGACACAGAATACGGTGGCAAACCGGCTGCGCGGATTGCACTGCATTGTTTTGAACTGAAATGGCCCGGAATTGCTTCGACTGTGCGCGCACCAATGCCTCATTCGTTTTCAGCCGACTCTCATGCCCTTGGTGCGAGCCACGTCGAAGGCACGGTGGCACTCGAAAGACGAGGCCTGTGGATGTCCGGCATCACCTCGGCCTGGCGGGCTGTTCAGCGCGGAGAATTGTCGCGGCTTGACCTGTCGATTGATGTTTACGGAAAACATCTGTTGGTCTGGGTTTACGATGAAGTGTTGTTTGAGGTGATTCAAAGCGAACTTCAAGATTTCTTTCTAAGCTTGCAAAGAAATTTTGGTCTGGTGGGGATAGTTTTTCGCAGAATCAGCAAGAACCCCCACAAACAGGGTCTCATTCAGGAACGTTTGTGTGTGGGCATCGAACCGCCCGAACTTTTTGAGATTGAAGAACACGAATGGAAAGCGTGGGTCACGCTTACAGCGCGGCAGCATGTGGGACTTTTTCTTGACCACCGTGACAATCGGCGGCGTTTGCAATTGGTCGCGAGCGGTAAAAGAATTGCCAATTTGTTTTCCTACACATGTGCATTTGGAATCGTGGCCAGCAAAGCTGGCTGCGAAGTTGTGATGAATGTGGATTCTGCGGGCAGCACCCTGGCGATTGGCAAAAAGAATTTTGAATTGAATGCACTGGTCGAGGCGCGCACAGGTAAATTTGTCGAGCGTGATGTGCGCGTCTGGTTGCAAAAGCAGGTCGAAAAAAAGGCTGAGGGAACGGATCCGGGCTGGGACATCATTGTGTGTGATCCGCCAACCTTTTCCTCGACCCGCGAAGGCGGTGCATTTCACGTTGGCAAGGAATGGATTGAACTTTCCGAATCCTGTGCCCGTATTCTCAAAGCAGACGGTGTCTGTTGGTTTTCAACCAATTGTCAGGCGCAAGAACGCGCTGCGTTTGAAAAGGGCTTGTTGCGGGTTTTCAAAAGGGTCCAGAGGTTGCGGCCACCCATGGACTTCCCGGAAATTGCCGGGCGTTCACACGCGTGGTTTTTTGAATGCCGGGAGCCTTCGGTTTAAAACTCATGCCTTCGCGTAAAGCTCTTCCCATTTCTCATGCGACGTTTCCAGTTCTGCCTCGAGTGCGGCGACCTTTTTTTGGCAATCCTGGACGACCTGAAAGGGTTTTCCTTCTGCATAGGCGGCATTGAGGTCTTCCGTCGCGGCGGCCAGCTTTTCTTCCAATTCGGGAATCTGAGCTTCGAGGCGATCGAGCAGCTTCTTTTCATTGAATGTGAGTTTTTGTTTTGCGGGCTGCGCAGCGTTGCTCTTGTTATCTGATGCTGTTGCCGCTGGCTTGCGCTCTTCCTTCGCCGCCGGAGCTGCTTTGGGTTGAGTCAGACCATTGATGATTCGCAGTGCTTGCTCAAGGTCTGGCACGAGCGTCCATTGGCACGTTTCGCGATCGCGGATTTTCTTGATGCCCGAAAAAACCAAAATCTGCGTCGCCACTCTTTGAATGAAATAGCGGTCGTGACTCGTAAACACGACACCGCCGGAAAAATTCATCAGCGTTTCTTCGAGCCCCTGCAATGTGGGAATATCGAGGTCGTTGGTGGGCTCATCGAGAATCAGCGTGTTGGCTTGTTCCAGCATCATCATTGCCATCAGCACACGTGCCTGTTCGCCGCCCGACAAATCTTTCACAGCGCGGTCTGCATCGTGGCGGGCGAAAAGAAACTTTTCAAGGTAACTCATCACGTGCATGTAGCCAGCGCTGGTGTGAACGTAATCACCATCCGGACAAATCGACTGGCGCACTGTGGCCTTGGGATTGAGTGCATGCCTGTGCTGATCAAAATAGCTCACCTTGATGAGCTCGTGGCGTTTGCAGACTCCGCTTTCGGGTGTCAGTTCGCCCGCAAGCACCTTGAGCAGGTGGGTTTTGCCGCAACCATTTGGCCCGACAATCGCAAGCCGCATTGAAGGTTTCACGACCAGAGAAAGGTCGATGGCCAGATGTGGGTATTGCTTACCGCCCGGATGTGGAACTGAAGTTTTTTCAAATTCCAGAAGTGTTTGCGAGCCAAGGTTTTCCTTGACGGAAATCCAGTAATCCGAAGCATCGCGTTCGCGGCTTTCGATTGAGGCTGTGAAATTGAGTTCAACAGTCGGCTTGTTGGCAGCGCGACGTTCTGCGCCCTGCAATTTTTTTTCCAGGACAGCTGCTCGGTTGATGCGAGCCGTTTGTTTGGTGGTGCGTGCCGCAGGCCCTCGGCTCAGCCAGGCGAGTTCGCGTCGCATGAGGTTTGCCAGTCGTTGGTTGCGCGTGCGTGCTTCTTCCATGCGTTGCACGCTTTCAGTGGCATAAGCCTCGTAGTTGCCCGAATAAAACTGGGTTGTGCCGTCGGTGATTTCCAAAATTCGGTTGGCCATCGTGTCGAGCAGTGAACGATCGTGCGAGACAATAGCCATGGCGATGGGCTCGGGGTCGTTGTCGAGAAGCGGAACTCCAAGCATCTGGAACCCCGTTTCGGACAAATCAATCAACACATCCTCGAGCCATTCGACCGTGTCGACGTCCAGATGGTTTGTCGGCTCGTCGAGCAGCAAAAGCTGAGGCTGGCTGATGAGTGCATGAATGAGCTGAAGGCGTTTTTGCTGGCCGCCAGAAAGTTGTCCAACGGGTCGTCCTGCAAGTTGTTCGAGTCCTGCCACGCGGATCGCGCCAGCCAGTGCATTGGGAATATCGACTTGTTTGGACTGGTGATGATCGAGTTGATGCTGCAGTTTGTCGAGTTCCAAAAGCCAGCGCTCATCGGAGCCCAGTTCGGGATTGGTCTCGAGTTTTTGCAGATGATTTTCGAATTTGGTTTGTGCTGCATCCGCTTGCGAGCTGCCAAACACCGACTGCAATTGTTGGGTCAGAATCGCGCTCACGGTCGATTCGGGATTGAATGGAATGTTCTGATTGACGAAGGCTTTGCGCAATTGGTTGCGCCAGGCCACGTGCCCGGCATCAGGCTTTCCATTGCCGGCGAGAATGCGCAGCAGCGTGGATTTTCCGGCTCCATTTGGCCCCACAATTCCCAGTCGGTCGCCGGGGTGAAGCGTGAGATCAAGCGACTCGAAAAGCGTTGTAACACCTATGCGCACAGCCAGATGTTGGCTTGTCAGCAAGGGTGAATCGGTGCTAGCCATAACGCTTGTCTCCCACTTCAAAGGACGTCTGTGTCAACCCCGAGATCATCTCGCAGGAGTGAACCATGAAGCTGTACTTTTCCCCGGGCTCTTGTTCAATGGCCGAGCACATCGCATTGCGCGAAGCCGGAATTTCGTTTGAAACCGTGCGCGTCGACCTGCGTACCGGATTGTGCAACGGTGAACCCTTCAAGTCCATGAATCCCAAGGGATATGTGCCAGCCATTCAGCTCGACAATGGCCAATGGCTCACCGAAGGAGTTGCACTGCTTTCGTACATTGCCGACAAGGCCTCCGCTCCGGGCCTGTTGCCCGAGCAGGGCAGCTGGGAGCGCTACAAGGCGCTCGAGTGGCTCACGTTCATCTCGACTGAGCTGCACAAGGGATTCTCGCCGCTGTGGAATTCAGCTTCTGGGGTTGCCGACAAGGAAGCAGCCTGGGAGCGTTTGTCGCACCGCATCGGGCTTGTGGATGAGCAGCTCAAGCGCACAGAGTTTTTGCTGGGCAGCCGCTTCACGGTTGCAGATGCGTACCTTTTCACTGTTCTCAACTGGGCCGGAATGCTCAAGCGGAGCCTGGAACAGTGGCCCGCCGTCACACGCTACATGACCAACATCAGGCAGCGTCCTTCGGTTCAGGCCGTCATTCAGGCAGAAGGGCTCAAAGCCTGATTTCACCCAGGTCGGTGACCTTGTCTTTGCTGACCGAGAAATTCACCGACTTCGTGACCTGCTCACCCATCGAAATTTCGAGTGTGTAGTCGCCTGGCAAAAGCGTGTTGAAGACGAAGCCTTCATTGCTGCGCGGACGGAACGGACGCACGCTGGTGTCGCCTGCTGCGAAGTCTTCGCGGATTCCATTTGTGACTTTGGAAATGCGATAGCTTGCCTGGTCGAGTGCGCGCGCCTTGAGCATGCCTTTAACGCCCTGCAGCAAGCTTCGGCGCAGCAGGGTCTTCCAAGCACCCATCTGGCGTTCAACCGTTACGTCGCGCCATTTTGAGTAGGAAGGCTGGAATCCCTGCATCCGACCGTTGACTTCCATTGCGAAAGAAACGACCCCGGCTTCGCGGAATTGCCAATCGGCATCTGTTCCATCTGCCTCGTAAAGCAGCTCAGGCGCTGTGCCCAACTCATAGGTGTTCTTGTTTCCGCGATCATCAATGTTGTTGGCTTTCATCTCGGCACCAATCGACTTGAAGAGTTCAAGCGAAGGATTTTTTTCCGTGCGGCAACCATAAGGATAAAGGATCATCTCGCTGAACGAATGGTAGCTGATGTTTGAGACAGGTCTTTCGGTCAAAACGAGATTCATCATTGCCGCGGTTTCTGGTTCGCTTGCGGAAGATGGACCTCGGAAGGAATCACTCGACTTCGACGTGCTGGAACCATTGCAGGCGCCCCACAGCGTTGGATAGTTGCGGTTGATGTCGACACCAAATGTTCGGCCATCTGATTCCCAGGCGTTTTTGCGCCACATCGACTGACCATCGTGGACAAACTGGTTTCCGTCAGGATTCACTTGCGGAACAAGAATGATTCTGGCGCTGTCGAGCCAGTGGGTGATCTCTGTATCGCGGCCATAGTTTTGCAAAAGTTCCTGAGCAATGTGCATGACAACTTCGGTGGTCATCACTTCCCGTGCGTGGTGCATGGCATTGAACAGCACCGTCGGTTGATTCTGGTTTTCAGGGTTTGCCGAAATCACCAATGCCTGGATCGGGCGCTTGCGGCGGGTGAAGCCAATTGTTTTGAGTTCGGTCATTGCAGGATAAGTTTGAGCAAATTCGGCGAGCCGATCGACAACCTCGGTGGGCGTCAAATAGGGTTCCAGGTTTTCACGATTCAGTTGGTTGTTCAGCGGAGAGAATTCAATCTGAAAACCTTTGGACTTGATTGATTCCAATTCCCATTCTGAAACACCCAGTTCAGCGAGGCCTTCGGAAGTGGAGACTCCCAAGATGTCGAACTGGGACAAATCCTTGAGATCTTCCGCGCGTCGCACCGGGTCTGTGGAAATGCGGACGCTCACAATTCTTTTGTTGCCCTCACTTTTTGCCAAGGAGGAACGCATGAGCGAAACACAGCCAAAAATTCCAGCAACTGCGAGAAACTTGGAGCTGGCGCTGATGATCTTCGAATTGAATGCGATCATGCTGAATTCCTCCAAAAAAAATGGACGGCAATGCTGCCGTCCATTGTGCCGATAATCCTTGACCCGTCAAATAATCAAGCTCAATTGGCCGAGAGGGCAAGACTCAGTGCAGTGTTGACCTGCAATGTGGCGAGTCTCAGCAAATACTCTTTGTTGATGTTTTCCATTGTGTCGCATTTCTGGTGATAACAAGGGTTGCTGTCGCCTCCAAAGAAGTTCTCGGAGAGGATCAGGGCAGGAATATTCTTGTTCCAGAACGAGGCATGATCTGAACGGTTGGTGCACGCAGAAACCTTTTTCATTCCGAGAGCAAGGTTGACGTTCAATTCGTCAATCACGCGGGTGAGCGGTTTGCTGTCGGGCCGATCGCAATCCATGGCATGGTAGGTCATGTCACCGTTTCCATCGTAACCAATCATATCGGCTTGAACGACACCAAGGATACGCTCTGAGGCATTGAGCTGATTGACGTAAGCGCGCGAGCCGATGAGTCCAAGTTCTTCCTGATCGAATCCAACAAATCGGATCGAGACTGGCAAGGTGCCTTTCGATGCAAGAAGACGGGCAGCTTCCAGTATTCCTGCTGTGCCCGAGCCATCATCATCAACACCTCGGTTACGCACCGAGTCCATGTGTCCAGAAACGATGATGAACCGGGTTCGGTCTGCGCCCCACAGGGTGCCTTCAACATTTGCGCCGGTGTATCCGGAATATTTGTAGGGAAGCAGGCGAGCCTCTACACCCAGATCCTGGAGTGTCTGCATGACAAACTTTTGAGTCAGGACGCGGTTCTCGGTACCGCCACGTTCGGTGATGCGGACTTCTTTGCCGTCGAGCATGAAGGTTCGTTCACCCGAAAGGATATCGAGATTCCGGATGATGCGTTCCAAATCAGGTTGCAGTGCTTCTGCTTTTGAAACAGCACGAGGCTGCCATGGTGGCAGTGGTTGACTGGGAGTTGTTCCTCGTTCACGCGCAGACGAAGAATTGTCCGCAATCGCATCTTCCATCGACACCGGCCAGACGAAGTTGCGGGCATCTTTTTGCAGTTGCACTGCCTCGGGGGATTTCATCAAATAGAGTCCACGGTATTTAAGACCAGCAACAAGTTTGCCACTTGTTGGTGCATGACCTTCCACGAAAGCCAGTGTGTGGCCTGCAGGCCATGGAACCTCGATCACGGGTTCTGAGCTTTTTGATTCGGGGCGAGTTTTCAGAATCTGAATTTGTTTGCCTCCGCCCATCTCAAATTGGGCGATTTTTCCTGCAGCCTGGATGCCGGTACGCGAGTTGGTTTGAACTTTCAGCCACACGGTCTGTGGTTGGGCATTGAAGTGTTCAATCGAGAGCATCGGGCCGTGACCCATTGCGAATCCTGTGGAAGGAATGAGCGATGCGGGAAGCAGTGTCCAAAGAGCCTTCATCAGATTTGACCTTGAAACTTGCATCTTGGGGCCATCCTTTTGCGGAGTATTTGGGGAACACGTTTTACGAGGCAACCGGGAGTGTATGACTGACCGGCCAAACCAGCAAGGGATCGGTGTTGAAATTTCAACTCTTCAATCGATTTACCGACATAGAATATGAGAGTTGAACAGGAGGATGAGCGTTAAAAGCTGTTTGCCAACCTGCTGACATGTTTGCGGTAAGC
>JBDLRR010000005.1:0-5125 GCA_039799985.1 Pseudomonadota bacterium
TCTCGTTGCGTGGAGTTCAAGTTGGTACAATCACCAATCCAGCCCAGCACTCCTACACCGACGGTTCGGGTCTCAACCCAGCCGAGAAGTATATCTATTCGATTGTCTCATTTGTGACGGATCCAAATACCCAGGAAGAATTCATTTCGCCACAAGCAGCCGTTCTGCAGACTGGACTTGTACAAACCATTGCGCTTGCCGACGCCCAAGCCATTTCCAAAAACGCAAGCGTGGGAAGCACGATCCGTGGACACACGCATTTGTTCGGAACCGACGCTCTTGGACGCGATATCTTTGCACGAATGGTTTACGGAACGCGCATCGACTTTTTCCTTGCACTCCTTGTTCCCACGGTCTCTTTGCTGATTGGACTTTGCTACGGTGCCATTTCGGGATTGATGGGCGGCAAGGTCGATATGTATCTGATGCGTATCGTCGAAATTCTCGACACACTGCCCGAACTGCTTCTCCTCATCCTGATCCAGGTCGCACTGGGCAAGGGTGTTTCGAGCCTCGTGATCGCGCTTTGCGCGTTTTCATGGACGGGCTACGCCCGGGTTTTACGTGGCGAAGTGCTGCGCTTGCGCGAAATCGAATTTGTCCATGCGAGCCGTCTGTTGGGTGCACCGCTCTTGTCGATTGTTTTTCGTCATGTTGCGCCCAATCTTTTGGGTGTGATCATTGTGATGTGGTCGGCACAAATCCCTCGCATCATCACATCCGAGGCCTTCTTGTCGCTGTTCGGTTTGGGTGTTGAGGCGCCGATGGCAACGTGGGGTACGGTTCTTCAAGACGCCGCCGCCCACTTCCAGCAATACCCTGCGCAATTCTTCCTGCCTTCGGCAGTTTTGGCAGCAACGCTTCTGGCTTTCTATACGCTCGGTGATGCCCTGCGTGACGCATTTGACCCCAAACTTCGTGGCCGTGACTGATTCGCCGCACATCGAATTCAGCACCGCCAATTTCGAAGAAAGAGGAACGAACAATGCAAACGAACCAATCAGAAAACACAGCCCCGGGCCTTTCGAAGCCAGCTCTGAGCAAAAGCACCGTTGGCAAAGAAACTGTTCTCGAGGTCAAGAGCCTGTCGGTGAACTTCAAGGTCTATGGCGGCCAGGTCTACGCCGTGCGCGACGTGTCATTTTACGTTCGTGCAGGTGAATGCCTTTGTATCGTCGGTGAATCCGGATCCGGAAAATCGGTCACAGTACAATCACTGATGGGACTCACCAGCGGAAAGATCACGTCAGGCCAGGCTCTTCTGAACGGCAAAGACTTGATTCCCATGACTCAAAATGAACGGCGCAAAGTATTGGGCAAAGACATTGCCATGATCTTTCAGGATCCCTTGGCAAGCCTGAACCCCACGATGTCGATTGGCAACCAAATCGAGGAATCGCTCAAACTTCACACTGACATGACTACCCAGCAGCGCAAAACACGGGTCATCGAACTTCTCGAGTTGGTCAGAATTCCTGAACCTCGACGCAGAATGGATCAATATCCGCACGAACTTTCTGGCGGTATGCGCCAACGTGTGATGATCGCCATGGCCCTCTCATGCAATCCCAAAGTTCTGATTGCTGACGAACCCACGACTGCATTGGACGTGACAATCCAGGCTCAGATTCTTGCGCTGATTCAGGAACTCGCGCGCAAGTTCAACATGGCGACAATCCTCATCACCCACGACCTTGGTGTTGTTGCGCAAATGGCAGACAGAGTCGCTGTGATGTACGCCGGAAAAATCGTCGAAGAAGGCAGCGTGGATGAAGTCTTTTACGAATCCAAGCATCCCTATACGGTCGGCCTGAAGCGCGCGATGCCCAAAGACACCGGCTCAGTGAGTGAACCACTTCAACCGATTCCCGGAACACCGCCAGATTTGTTCGCACCACCACCCGGCTGCGCATTCGCCGCGCGTTGTTCTGCAGCTATGGCGATATGCCACCGAAAACAACCACCCGAATTGGCCTTGGCAGGCAATCGGGCATCCTGCTGGCTCCATCACAAGGATGCAGCACAGCATCGAGCATCTGCAGGTGTCACCAGCTTTGCGTCTGAGCAAAACCCGGAGGTGAGACAATGAACCAAGGTCAACCGATCATCGAAATCAAAAACCTCTGCAAATATTTTGACCTCGGTCGCGGCGCAAAACTGCATGCCGTCGACGACGTCAGTCTGACGATTTACAAAGGCGAAACGCTTGGCCTCGTTGGTGAATCCGGATGCGGAAAGTCAACTTTGGGCCGTGTTCTCGTGAGAATGTACGACCAAACTTCAGGGTCCTATGTTTTCGACGGAAACAAAGTACCGCCCCACCTGAACACTCTCCAGCGCAAAACGTTTTCACGTCAGGCGCAGATGATTTTTCAGGATCCCTATCAATCGTTGAACCCCCGCATGACAGTCGGCGACATCATTTCCGAAGGTCCTGCCATTCATGGCCTCTGGAAAGGCGAAGACCGCAAGAACCAGATTCTGCGCTGGCTCAATCGGGTTGGACTCGTCTCGGAACACGCCATGCGATTCCCGCATGAGTTTTCGGGCGGCCAAAGACAACGTATCGGTATTGCCCGCTCGCTTGCGCTCAATCCCCGTTTTGTGGTGTGCGACGAACCGATCTCGGCACTCGATGTGTCTGTGCAGGCACAAGTTGTGACGCTGCTGCAGGATTTGCAGCGTGAATTTGGTTTGACCTACCTGTTCATTGCACACAGCCTGAGCATGGTCCGCTACATCTCAAACCGCATGGCCGTGATGTATCTGGGCAAGCTGGTTGAGATTGGACCCAGTGAGGAACTCTACAATTCGCCACTTCACCCCTATTCGGAAGCGTTGATTGCCGCCAATCCGTTCCCGGATCCGCACAAAGAGAGAAGCCGCGAGCACAAGCTGCTGGGTGGCGAAATCACAAGTCCCGTCAACCCCAAGCCGGGCTGCCGATTTGCCAACCGTTGCCCCATTGCGACCGACAAGTGCCGCGCCGAAACTCCTGTGTTGAAGGAATCCAAACCGGGCAGATTTGTTGCCTGCCATTATCGCTGAGTGAACATCGCTGCCGCCCTCCGCTTGCCATTTTAAGCTTAAAGTTTAGGCAATAATGGCTTCGGAGGCTGCTCAATGCCAAACTTCAAGATTCAAACTGTTTCAAACATGCTGGCTCAAACACGTTCGGGCATTGGTTTTGTGCCTTTTCTTTTGCTCACATGCGTTTGGACGGCTGGTTGCGGGATTCTCGACGTCTACAAGCCACACGAAAAACGCTGCAAGGCCTTTTGTGACGATGACAACGCAACACCGGCCAAACCAACCCCCTTCAATTTCGACCTTTCGTACTGGAATCAAACAACCCCGCGCTCACAGTTGGATCCCAACACCGAGTTGGTACCAATTCTGAGAAGCAACCCCTTCAAACTTGTTGCCAACGCAATGAAGACGGTTTCCGACGACGTGGCACAAGCAAAAGCCACCATCGACAGTGGAAGTCAGAGCAGTCAGGCGGCTTGTCTGAAACAAGTGTTCACGGCCCCTTTCAGCAAATCAGGTGACCGTAATTCAGGTTCAATTGACTATGGCAAGTGTGTCGACATTGTGAAGCTCGAAGAGCGTCTGAACAGCAACCGCAACACCGCCAAAGATGGAAAAATAAAGGTTATCGAACTTGATTCTGCGCTTCAATTCACCGCTCAAGGCAACGTTCTGTTGAAGTCTGGTGCAGATGCACTGCTGGATGCAGGCTCAGGACTCGAGATGACAAACGTTTTGCCATTGCGCACTGTGAAAGCAACAGATCTTTCAGACCCATCGCAAAGCCAAAGCTTGAAACTCAATTTGACTCGCGGCAGCGTGCAGGGAACGGCCATTGAAAAAGTGGGCTCCTCGAGCATCCTCAAAAAATCGTGGGGACTGCTTTTTATAGGACTCGATGAACGACAACCATTGGTGGTCGACTGGAATCCCACAGCCAACTCCGTTCGCCTGACTGGAAGTATAGCAACTTTAAGCGCCGCATTTCAGCGCCCCACAAGCCAAACCCAGTGGGATGGATTTGGCTACAGCCGTGAGTTCATTTTTACTGATTTCAGTTACTCAGGGGCCAATGTGGAGCTCAACGAACTGTTTGGCTGGAGTGAACAAGTTTCGATGCAGGGCTCTTACTTTTTGAGGGTCAATGGCGACCTTGTCGAGGCCGGTGGACAGCAGAGCAAACTTTTCCACATGAAAGCTCTCGGCAAACCCTGTCTTCTGGACGTGGGACTGGTGACCGGATTTCAGGGTGAAGTTCCGCAAGTACAGGCGCTCGGACAGATCTCTATCTGTGCCACCACAAATTGATGACAACCTCGCGAAGGCAAATGTCAAAATGGGCAGATCAGCAGCAAGCACGGTGCCCTTGAAATTTTCGCTTTGATTGTGCTAGTGTTCGCTGATTGCGCGAGTTTCGCAAAAAAATTCGCATGTTGACCTTGGCATCCGGGAGAGAAATCTTGAACCCAAATTACGAAATCCTTGAGCAGATTTATCGTCTCGACATCGATGCTGGCGCAGCCACCATGGATTTCAGAAACGCCCAGAAAGAACTCAATGAGCTCGCCAAGCGCACGAAAGCCAACGAAGATCTCATTCACAAAACCAAAACTGACATGGCCTTTCTGGAAGGCGAGCTGCGTCGTCAATATAAACGAGTTGATGAACTCGAAGAACGCAAAACCGAGCGCTCCAGCAAGCTGTTTAGCGCTCGCAACGACGACGAACACCGCGCTTTGAAACGTGAAGTCGACAACCTCGATCGCGATTTGCGTGATTCTGCGCGCCGCACAGAAGAAACCGAGGCCCGCATCGAACAGCTCAAAGCGATTCTCATCAAGTCCGAGGCAGACCTGAAGGAATCACTTTCTGCGACGACCGATGAACGTCAAAAGGCCCAAGACGCAGAAGCTCGTTCATCGGGAAGACTGAGCGAAATTGGCGGCGTCCGTTCGACCTATCTTTCACGTCTTGATGACCGCATTGGTCAGCACTATCAGCGCATCGCGAAGCTGACACGCAACCCGAACGGTCCGGTGACCCGCATCATTGGCGGCGCCTGCGGCAATTGCCACCTCAGCCTTTCGCCACAGTT
>JBDLRR010000006.1:0-4162 GCA_039799985.1 Pseudomonadota bacterium
GCCGACAAGATCAGGTCGGCATCCAGCTTGGAAAAGTGGTCTGGTGATTCGCCTGGTTTCACTGCTGAGGAATGGTTGGGGTCGTGGTGCATTTGTCGGCTGTGTATGTCCTGTTTACGCATTGCGATGGAGTAATCGAGGTTCCGAAAGTCAACTTGAAGCAATATGCATCCTTACAAAATGCGTCAATCTCTGCTTCTGTTTTGCCACTCAGCACAGTCTCAGCCTTTGTTTGAGCATTGGCTGCCGCTTGTGCCGTTGTCGAACCTGATTGGGCCGTCGTACCCGTGGACTTGCCTGCATCCAGATAGCCGTTGATCTTGTCCAGGGCCGAATTCAAGCTGCTGACGCCTGCACTGATGCCCGCCTTGATGTCGGTTGGAAGGTTCGTTCCGGCGATGACTGCATCAATGATGCTGAACTGTGAAATTGCAAGCTTGAAGACTTCACCCTGCAGCTGGCTGCCAACGTAAGTCAGGGTGTTTGTTGCGGAACGCAAGGTCTCCAAAGCCGTAGGCTTGGTGGTATCGAGACTGTCAATTGAAGACTTTGCCGCGGTTGCCTGCTCTTCAAGGTCGAATTTTCCGTCGTTGTCGGCGTCGAGAATGGCTTTGTACAAACTCGAAAATTGTCCAAGCGCGAGCGACAATGCAGCAATACTCACGTTGGCATTGGCACTGGGTCGACCATCACCACATTTGGAAACTTCGAGGATGTCCAAAGCACTTGCAGCCTTGGTCTTCAAGGCTGCCATGGTGGACGTCGAAAACAGCGGACACAATGCAAGGAAAGCCTTTTGGAACGTTGCGAACTCCTTGAACTGCGTTCTCAGCTGTTCCACGCTTGTGATGCTGCTGCTGCTGGTTTTAAGTTTTTGAACTGTCGCATCCGGCAAGCTCGACTTTCCGGTCAATTTACTGATGTCGGAACCACCCGAAGTTCCGCTGCCAGAAGACGATGCAAAAGTCTTGATAAATTCGGTGGGCGTAATGCCCAAGGAACCGTTGTAAGCAAACGTCAAACGGATACGTCCTTCCTCGTTGCTCGGATCCTTTTCAACAAGTTTTTCGAGGAGTTCAATTGCTTTGGTGTAGTTCCCGGCATCATATTCCGCCTGTGCATCAAGCATCAATCGCGAAGGAGTTTCCTTGCGATCCGGATTCGACAAAAATCCACAGGCCGTGATGAACAAAAGGGGCCCGGCAAAAGCGACAAACTTGATTCGCGAATTCAAAGACAACGTTCTTTTGCTGGAATTCAATTTCGACGTCATCGGGCGGCCCTCCGGTTGCTTTTCATCTGGCAGACTTGCACGTCCATGTTAACGGAGAGTGGCCTGGGCTCAATGTAACAATTTTGCCGCCCCATGGCGGGGCAGAATTGTGCTTGCTTGCAAGGGGTGTGTCTTGAGATGAGCGAAACCTGCCAGGGGTTCAGACCAGACCCATGATCTTGTCTTGAAGGTTTTTTGGCACAGGCTCGTAATGCGAGAACTGCATGGTGCTGCTCGCGCGACCCTGCGACAAGCTGCGGATATCGGTTTCATAACCAAACAGTTCGGCCAGAGGAATTTCAGCCTGAACCACCTGAAGATGGCCGCGGGCATCAAGTCCCAGAACACGGCCGCGACGGCCATTGACGTCTGAGACGATCGTGCCGCTCGATTCGGGTGGAACCACCACCTCAACCTTCATGAATGGTTCCATCATCACGGGAGCTGCCTTTTCCATTGCTGCACGAGCTGCGTTCGCCACTGCAACTTTGTAACAAACTTCATCCACGAGCTGTGGATCATAAGAGAAGTCGGTCACCTCGACCTTCAGGTTCACCAACGGATAACCGCACAGCGGACCACTGCTGACGGCACCTTCAAGACTTTCCCTCAGTGCAGATAAGACGTTGGCGGGAATATTCGGCTTTTTGACAATATCAAGCGCAGGCGCGCCTCTTTCGTCGGAAGCAACAACCTTGAGAGCCACCCAGGCGGAAAAGTTCTTGTTGTTGAGCGCGCGCGAGAATTCCTCGCGTGCTGCAGCGGATTTGCCAATCGACTCGCGATAGCTGACCTGCGGCTTGCCGATGTTGGCCTGCACCTTGAACTCACGCAGCAAACGATCGGCGATGATCTGCAGATGGAGTTCGCCCATTCCCGAGATCAACACCTGCCCCGTTTCCTCGGAGGTGCTCACCCGCAGCGAGGGGTCTTCCATGGCAAGACGGTTGAGGCTTTGCATCAGCTTGTCGAGATCGGCTGTCGACTTGGGCTCCACCGCAAGCGAGATCACAGGTTCAGGAAACTTCATGGCCTCGTATGCAATCGGCGCTTCGATCGCTGCAAGCGTATCGCCCGTGACGGCAAACTTGAGTCCGACCAGAGCAACAATTTCACCTGCAGACACTTCTTCAACTTCAGAGCGGTCATTGGCATGCATCATCAAAATTTTTGTGACGCGTTCCTTCTTTTGTTTGAGAACGTTCTGAACCGCATCGCCGACCTTGAGTTTGCCACTGTAAATGCGCGCAAATGACAAGGTGCCAACAAAAGGGTCGCTCATGATCTTGAAGACGATAGCCGAAAATGGCGCATCCGCGCTGTGCGGACGCACGCCTTCCTTGACGATTCCCTCGACTTCCACGCCCTTCACTTCTGGAACATCCAATGGTGAAGGAAGATAATCGACAATCGCATTCAAGAGAGGTTGAATGCCTTTGTTTTTGAATGCTGTTCCCATGAAAACAGGAACGAGGTTGATTCCGACAACCGCCTTGCGCAACGCCTTTTTGATCATTGCGGGTGTGACATCGGCATCCGACAACACCGCCTCGGCGAGTGCATCATCGAAATCGGCAAGATTTTCGATCAACTCCTGACGATACAAATGAGCATCGTCCGACAGATTTGCCGGGATACTGGTTTTTTCGAATGGTGAGTCTTTGTCGTCGCCCTTCCAGATCCAGGCCACCATTTCCACAAGGTCAACAACGCCCACAAACGAACTTTCGCTACCGATGGGAAGTTGGGCCAAGGCAACTTTCGCATTGAGTTTGCTGCGCATGGATTCAATGCACATTTCGAAATCAGCGCCAACTTTGTCCATCTTGTTAAGGAACGCGATGCGAGGAACGTGATAGCGCTCTGCCTGACGCCAGACAGTCTCGGACTGCGGCTCAACGCCATTTGCCGCATCAAAAACGGCAACGGCTCCATCGAGCACACGCAAAGACCGCTCAACTTCAATGGTGAAATCCACGTGTCCGGGAGTATCAATAAGGTTGATTCGGTTGTCGTTCCAGAACACGGTCGTGGCAGCGGATGTGATGGTGATTCCACGCTCCTGCTCTTGCACCATCCAGTCCATCGTTGCAGTGCCTTCGTGCACTTCACCCAGCTTGTGACTCTTTCCCGTGTAATAAAGCAGTCGCTCAGAAGTCGTGGTTTTTCCGGCGTCGATGTGCGCCATGATGCCAATGTTGCGAAACAGACTCAGGTCGTGACTCATGAACAAACTCTTTCACGTGCTGGTGGACAAAAAAATCTCCACGATGTGTCCGGTATCTAGCAAAGGTGTCTGCAAAAATCATCCGCACCGACGGCCAACACCTCTTCTTTTTTGCAAATGACACAAAAAAAACAGCGCCCGGGTACGGGGCGCTGCTTCTGCTTGAATTGCGGCGGTGATTTTTAGAAGCGGTAGTGAGCAAACGCTTTGTTTGCTTCCGCCATCTTGTGCACATCTTCGCGCTTCTTCATCGCTGCACCGCGACGGTTTGCAGCATCGATGATTTCAGCAGCGAGTTTTTCAACCATGGACTTCTCGTTGCGGAGGCGCGAATAACCAATCAACCAACGGATAGCGAGTGCCTGGCGACGCTCGGTGCGAACTTCCACAGGAACCTGGTAGTTCGAACCACCAACGCGGCGGCTCTTTACTTCGACCTGTGGCTTCAGGTTTTCAAGCGCGCGCTTGAACATCTGAACAGGCTCTTCACCTGGAGCCTTCTTGGCAATAATTTCGATAGCGCCATAGAAAATCTTTTCCGAGGCGCTCTTCTTGCCGTCGATCATCATGCAGTTCACGAATTTGGTGACGAGGGTGTCAGCAAATACCGGATCCGGAAGAATCTCGCGGCGTATCGGGCGACGTCTACGTGACATAAAAAA
>JBDLRR010000007.1:0-6061 GCA_039799985.1 Pseudomonadota bacterium
CACTGACCACTTCACACCGGGGACTGTGCAGGGATTGGCTCCACCGGCCAGATAAGTACAGTTGTTGTCGCTCCCGTTGGTCCACCACCACAGTGTTGAAGTCCAATCAGGGCCGCCTTTCATGCCCCAGATACCGACACCCTTTCCATTGGAATCTTGCGCCCAACTGTACCAATCTCCGTAAACCAAGACCTGAAAAACGCCAGTGCAAACTGCGCTTCCGCAATAGCCGGCCCTGTAGACGTCGGAGCCGCGCCATTTTCGCTTGCCAACTTCAGCCCATGGAAATCCACCGAGCGATGTTTGATATGTTTCGTAATCGGCAATGGTAGCAAAGAACGCGAGCGGATGAACGTTGCTCGCGACCATGTTGCGCAGCATTGTTGTAACTTTTTTTGCGTACGACTCGGCGCCGGCAGTGCCCTGCAGTCCACCACCATCAAATTGATTTTCACGCTGAACAATGCGTTTCAAGATTGGAAGCGACACACGTACAAAATCGGGCATCGATGCTGTTCGCCTGAGGTCCTGACCAGCACCTGAATTTGGACAGCCCGTCGTCTCGACTTGCGATTCGGTTCCAATGGATTTGGGTTTGCAACCGATGGCCACAAAAAAGAATGTCGCAGAGGAAACAAGACACCTTGTGAACATAAGAAATCCCTTCAGACACAGTCCGAAATGGGTATCGGAACTTTTCCACCGGCCATCAGCAAAGCCTTGACGGACACTTATTAAGTGCGTAATTATAGATACTTACATTTCAAATCATCTTCCGGATAGCCGGTTCATTATCAGGGGAGACAAAAATCATGAGCAACGTCGACAGCATTGAATCCACTTCGGAAAAGAGCGATTCCTGGGAAGTTTATTTTGGACTTGCACTTTCAGTCTTCGCAGCATTTTTAGCAATCAACGAGCTTGGCGGAAGCAAATTCGGCGATGATGAAATTCAGCTCGGAAACGAAAAGACAAAAGCCTACATGTGGTACCAAAGCAAAAGTATCAAAGAAAGCCTCGCCAAGGGACAGGTTGAACTTCTTGACGTCCTGAGTCAATCGGGTGCCATTGCTACCGACAAAGCTGCTGCCATGAGCAAACTGAAAGATCAGATCAAGCAGGATGTCGTTCGCTACAAAAAAGAGAAAGACGAAATACTGCGCGGCTCAAAGGCTGTGGGACCCGAGAATTATGCCCAGGATGTTGATGGAAAAATGGGTGTGGTTGTGGGCGCAAAGGAAATTGAAGACCAGCAGGCAGGTCTCAGTGAAGCTGGCGACAAATTCGACATCGCAACACTGTTTTTGCAAATCAGTTTGGTGCTGGGTGCAATTGGACTCATCACCAAGAGCAAGAACGTGCGACTATATTTTTTCGCAGGCCTTGTTTCACTCGGATTGACCGGCTCGGTGTTTTGCTTTCTTGCCTTCAGGTCGGCTTTCGCTGCATCTGGTGGATAATTGCGAACGCTGCCAATCCTCCGCCAATCCCCAGCCCTATCCACGACCCCTCGAGCAGTTCAAAAGTCATCGACTCGGGCACTCGGTCTCCGTTGTTCCAAAACACAACTGCAAACCGCACAGTGTTCCATCCTGCATGAAATCCCCAGGCTCCTAGAATATGACCTTGCTTCAGATACAAAGCCGAGCCTGCAAAACCCATCAAAAACAGTGTGAGCAATGGCGCCGCCGAAAGAGACACACCCTCGCTCAGGCGATAGTTCACAAAGTGCGCGAACGAAAATAAAAGGGCAGAGCAAAAGCACAACATATTCATAGATGAGATTAAACTGCCGAGAATTTGTTTCATGAGATAAACGCGAAACAAAACTTCTTCAACAAAAGACTGAAGAAAAACCGTCGCGACAAGCAGCAGTGGAAATGCCTCAAATTCCATTTTCAGCTGCGGCGAGGTTTTCAACGTTCCAATCACGGTCAAGGTCGCCAAGACGGCAGAGCACAAAAAAGCAAAGACAAACCAGGTTAATTTGCGCTTCGATAATCCCACACCGATTGCCGACAACCCATCACGACGGTTTACCACGATCGAAGCAAAAACCAACACGATCGCAGACATGAAAGCTGCATGAAAAGCAGAAAAGAAAAATCCGAATCCAACGGTTGCAAAAGAGATCAAATACATCAAAGATTTTATTCGACGATTCCCTGTCAGTGATGTCATCGATGCCTCATGAACCCAAAACCCTCAGGTGATCATTCTGTCATGAATAGCAAACGTGTTCCACGAATGGCCGTCCTGTTTTCAGTCATTCTTCTGGTTTTTATTTTTTTGCTGGTTGTTTATGTGAGCCCTGTCCTGTTCCGCAGCAAACACCTTGAACCACAGTCTTTTCCTGCACCTGGGCGACTCCTTGTCGTGTTTGCGCACACAGACGACGAAGTCACAAATTCAGGACTCATTCGACACTGGGCAAATCAGGGAAGCCAAATTCAGATCCTCACCCTCACCGACGGGGCAGCCAATCCAAAGTCAGACCTCACTGCCTGCCTTCCGAATGAAAACATCACTCAATGTCGATTGCGAGAACTCAGCGATTCAGCCAAAATTCTTGGCATTGGCAAGATCAATGCACCAAAACTTCCCGATTCACGCCTGATGGAGCATTTGCCTCAGGCAACGCAAGAGGTTCAGTCACTGCTCAACAGTTTTCAACCCGATGCCATTCTCACAATGGAGCCATCGGGATTGAATGGACTCGCAGATCATCGCGCAGCTTTCCTGTCAGTCGCAACTGCGCTCAAAGACACACGAAAAGAAAGACCAAAACTCTATCTTTCCACGCTTCCTCCGCCATTTTCTTGGTTCCTGCGAAGTCAAATCCCAGTGCATTTATCGTCTGGTTTAAGGGTGTTTCAAACCAGCCCGGAACTCATCGAAGTCAAAGTCGCAGGCGCTACGGCACATCGAAGCCAAGCATCAACCATCAATGGGATCAGTCTTGGATTGGGGCCACGGCGATTGTTCTCATGGATAGATTTCGAAACCTACAGCATTCACCCGGCTCAGGAGATCGAACAACTTATCCCGACCACTACTCATTGACGGCAGCCCGTTTGCGCGGTCGATTTGGACGGCCCTTGAGTGTTGGCCTGAGTGCTCGTGGATGTGCTCTCTTCGGTATATTCCGGAAGAGGCATCACCGATGCACCGCCCGAGGTCGGATTTCCATCGACGGTAGCAATCACACCTATCGGTGTGTTGGCAATATGCAACACAGAGCCAGAGTCACCAGGTTGCAGAAAGAAACTGTTTTTGAATGCGGAATTTGCAGTATGTGGAACAAGGATCGTCGCAGGTTTGAATACAAGATGCGACAAAGGATCGGTTGCCGTCGTTGTCGGCAATGAGCTTTGCTGGGTCGCAAGCATCTTTGCAGGCGAGGCCAAACCATAATAGAGAGGCCCAGAATCACCCAAAGTTGGCAAGTTCGCCGAGAGTTCAAGGCTGAGCCCCGGTCGCAAAAAATTGGTTGAAAGGTACGACTGACCTGCAATTGCCGCATTGTTTGCAACGGTCGACTGACTAAACAAAAGCCATTTCAAGTTTCTTTTGGTGCCTCCTGGATCCATCTCTGCATACACTTCGTCATGAAGCGCCTGCTGGAATGTTTTCGCAGTTCCCGTCTGCCCTGCAGTCCAGACAGCGTATTCATCCAATGGCTTTTTGAAGAAATCGCGAAACTGTTGCGCGCAGATGCCCGTCGTGCTGGTGGCATCACACAACCGCACCTTTTCTATAAGTCCAGCCACGCTTTCGTACCCTCGCCAGCGCGTCATGTCTGAGATAGCTCCGCGCCATCGTTTGACAAAAAAATCAAAGTTAGTCCTCAAGCTTTCAGGAACGGCAGCGACCATCGCATATTTCTCATCTTCCAGTTTCTTCATCTCAACGTTCAATCGGCTTAAAATTTCCTGAATTTCGGGCCTTGCCAAACTTTCCTGCGTCGCAACAGCATCCACACGCGCCAAGTCAAGAACCGTGCTGCATATGGCGGTCATTCCCGACACCGTGCTCTTGTACGCAGTCGTGTCTGCCTGACAAATGGGGACACCACGCTCGATGAGGGGTGCGCTGTTGTAACTGACGGAATCACGCAACGCGGAAGCCCGGAACTCGGCGAGGTCAGTCACTGCCGCAGTGTCGCCCGGATTCAAAATTTGTCGGTCATTGAAAAGCTTCAATCCGGCCTTGTACTGCTCCATCGCCTGAATGTTTATTCCAAAGCGCACGTATTTCTTGGCAACCGGATCAAACAGGTTCAACTCGACAGATTGGGCTTTCAAGAAATTGAGGCAGTGGTCAGCTGTCCAAAAAGCAAGATTGGCTATATCGGGACTTTGTCCTGCGGCGATGGGAACGTAATCCATGTGAACTGTGCAGCGGTTTCTTTTGGAAGAATCAGGTCTGGAGGAGTCCTCCAGATAATCTATGACGCCACCCCACCCGGCTGGTAAAACTTTGTCACGCAGGTCGTTGTATATCTCCGCACCCGACACAGGAACCGCTTTTACAGACGAGCAGGTTGTGCGCACAGCAGACTGTGCTCCACACCCCATCAAAACTGCAATAAAAAGACTGCCGACAAAACCTCTCATTGAGGCAATATCGGCATTTTGTGTAATTTGATGAAGACTTTTTAAGGCTCAATAAGAGACTGTATTTTCAGACACTTGACCTATGAATGTCGCGCACGGCACGACCCGAGGGATCCGCACTTTGCGAGAATGCCTTGTCCCATTTGATTGCCGTGGGAGTGCTACAGGCAACACTTGGACCATCTGGAATCAGCTTGACTGCTGATGGATTTCCGAAATGCGATTCGAAAATGCTCCGATACCAGTACCCTTCTTTTGTTTGTGGAGTCTTTTCAGGAAATTTGTGGTGCGCATTTTTGAGCATCACATCAGTCACCTCAGCCTCGGCAAAAGCTTTCAGGGAGTCGATCCAGCTGTAACCCACGCCATCTGAAAACTGTTCCTTTTGCCGCCAGAGGATCTCATCCGGAATAAGTCCCTTGAAGGCATCACGAAGAATGAATTTTTCGATTTTTCCACTGCCGCACATTTTATCTTGAGGATTGATGCTCATGGCAACATCCAGAAATTCTTTGTCAAGAAAGGGAACTCGAGCTTCAATTCCCCAAGCAGCCATCGCCTTGTTTGCGCGAAGACAATCATACTTGTGCAACATCGAAAGCTTTCTCAAAAGCTCTTCGTGAAACTCCTGCGCATTGGGCGCCTTGTGAAAATACAGGTATCCACCAAACACTTCATCCGCACCCTCGCCCGATAGAATCATTTTGATTCCCATCGCGCGAATTTTTCGGGCCATCAGATACATTGGAGTTGCAGCACGGATCGTGGTGATATCGAACGTCTCAAGGTGATAAATGACATCCGGAATCGCATCGATACCTTCTTGTACAGTGAAGTTGATTTCATGATGCGTGGAGCCAATGTGAGCAGCAACCTTCTTTGCCATCTTCAAATCTGGAGAGTCTTTGAGGCCAACCGAAAACGAATGCAGTTGCGGCCACCAGGCAGGTTCACGACCTTCTGACTCCACTCTTCGCGGACTCATTTTTGCTGCGAGCGCCGACACCAAAGAGGAATCGACGCCTCCTGAAATCAGCACACCATAGGGAACGTCACACATCAACTGCCGACGCACCGCAGATTCAAGTGCACTCGCCAATCCTGCCTCTGCAACCGGTACATTGGGAAGCTTGTCGATCCTGTCCCAAGCGGGTTTGTAATAACGAACAAATTTTTTCTCTGTTCCAAGATAATAATGTCCTGGTGGAAACTCTTCCACAACTTTGCAGACTTCAACAATTGCCTTCAATTCAGACGAGACGTAAAGAGTGCCGTTCTGATCCCAGCCCATGTAAAGTGGCACAATGCCAATATGATCTCGTGCAATCAGATAGGTATTTCGCGCCTTGTCATAGAGAACAAAAGCGAAAATTCCATTCAATTTATCCAGAAAACCAGCACCATATTCATCGTAAAGATACAAAAGCACTTCGCAGTCGGATTGC
>JBDLRR010000008.1:0-5464 GCA_039799985.1 Pseudomonadota bacterium
TGACAAGCCCGGAAACGATCGCTTATGCATGGCTGATGAAGCATCCCTCGCGCGTGGTTCCGGTTTTGGGCACCGGCAAGGAAGAGCGTCTGAAGGCCGCTGTCAGTGCGCTTAAGGTGCAACTTGAGCATGAAGACTGGTTCCAAATCCTCAAGGCATCGGTTGGCCATGACGTGCCGTAATATACGCACGACCTGTGGATTCCTGCTGGCAGCGCTTTCTGGCTTGGTCGCATGCACCTGGAAACCCTTCGGTGGTTCAGGAAACGGAAAGCCGGTTGTGAAAGTGCTCACATTCCGTGACAGGCAATCGGCAGCATTGAGGGATGCACTGCCGGAATTCGAGGCACAGCACGACGTGCGTGTGCAATTCGACGACATTCCAGCCTCAACAGTCGCCACCAAAATGATGACCGACCTTGCGGCCGGCGGAACATATGATGTTTATGCGGTCGACGAACCGTTTATTCCCCAGTTTCACGAGGCACTCCTCCCGGTGGAACAATGGCCGGTTCAGATGCCACAGGGCGAACTTTCAAAATTCGAAGACCTGGCCATGGAAGCGGCACGCGTGAATGGCACGACGATTGGATTGCCGGTGAATGGCAATGTTTATCAGTACGTGTACCGCAAAGACCTGTTTGAATCGCCAGTCGAGAAGGCTGCATTTCGGCAGCGCTTAGGCAGAGAGCTTCGCCCTGCCGCCAACATGAATGAGCTCATTCAAGTCGCGCAGTTTTTCCACCGCCCACCCAAGCTGTATGGCTTTGCACCATTCACAAAAATGTCGGAAGGAACCACCGTCGAACTGCTGTGGCTTCTTGCGGCCAACGGCGCAGCGCTAGGGCAGGCGAATACCACTTTCGACCCACCGACCATCGAAAACGCGCTGCGCAATTATTCCGAGCTGCTGAAGACGGCACCAAAGTCAGCACGCGCTTGGCATCACACCGAAAGAATGTCGGCCTATGCCAAAGGCAAGGTTGCACAGATGATGACCTGGAACAGCTTCTTTTTCGATTTGGAAGATGAACACAAATCATTGGTCGTCGGCAAAACAGGTTACGCAGAATCACCCGGATCAAAGTCTACCAGCCTTGCCGGGAGCTGGATTGCGGGTGTCCGGAAGACTTCACCAAACGCAATCGCAGCAAGCGCATTTGTTCGCTGGTGGACTTCTTTTGAAGTCAACTCAAACCTCGTACACAAGGGCTTGAGCAGTGCGCGCAGTGATGTGCTCACTAGCGCGCGTTTGGCAGACAAATACCCTTGGCTGACCACGACACATCTCAATTTTCAACGGGCATTTTTGCGACCGCGGCACAAAAACTATCGTGCAACGTCAGATGAAGTCAGCAAAGCCTTCACTCGTTGGATTGCAGGCCAGACGTCCGACGCCGAAGCAGCAGCAGCGTTGCGGATTGCCTTGGCCCGCATGGATGAATTGGCACCAGGCCGCATGGCCGGCAAGGAGCCGCGCTGATGATGAGCAACAAACTCCAAGGTTCGCTGGTTGTTTTTTTGTTTCCCGGGTGTGCGCTGCTCACGCTGCTGATCGGCTGGCCCGTTCTACAGAGTGCTTTCAGTTCACTCACCCTGTTGCCGTCGGGACCTGCAGGCGAACAAATGTTTGCAGGTGCAACCCACTACAAAAATCTTCTCAGCCAAAATTCATTCTGGAGTTCGATCTGGTTGGCAGTTCTTTTCACGGTGGTCACAACTGCACTCGAACTCTGCATCGGATTGGTCGTGTCTTTGTTTCTTTATTTCCAAAAGACTTTGCCACGCCTCGTCGAAATACTGCTCATTTTGCCGATGTTCATTCTGCCGGTCGTGTCTGGGCTCACCTTCCGTTACATTTATGATCCCAACGATGGCCCCTTGTCGTTTGTCTTCGACGCTATGGGTATTGAACCTGCTGCACCATTGGCGGATCCATTCTGGGCTTTTTGGTCGATCGTTCTTCAAGACATCTGGCGGATGTGGCCTTTCCTGTTTTTGATTGTTTATGCCGGCCTCAAAGCTTTGCCGCGATCTGCCCAGGAAGCAGCGCGCATGGACGGCGCAAGCACATGGCAAATCATCAAGTTCATACTTTTGCCTGCATTGCGTCCCACTCTCGGCATCGCCGTGGGACTCAAGATCATGGAGTCGCTTAAGGTATTCACTGAGGTTTACGTCATGACGGGCGGAGGACCGGGCGATTCGACTTCGTTGTTGTCGCTCTTCGTCGTCAAGCAGGCTTTCCACTTTTTCCAGACGGGACCAGCATCGGCAGCGTCCATCCTATTGCTGGCTTTTGGTATGGCACTCGCGTGGTCAATCACGCGCCTTCAAAATCGAACAGCACCTGCAGGGAGTGCGCATTGATGATTCAGGTGGAACAACGCCCATTGCCAACAGTTTCAAAGATTATCATTGCAGCATTGTTGTTTTTGCAGTTGGCACCCATTGCAATCATCATCCAGACAGCATTCAAAACCCCGCGCAGTTTGTTGGAAAGTGGTTCGCTTTCCATGCAAGGATGGACGCTCGGAAACTTTCACAGAATTTTTGTCGAACAGAGCTTGGGCGCTGATCTTCTCAATTCGGTCGTTGTGGCAATGGGCTCCATGGCTCTTTCGGTTTGCTGTGGATCTCTCATGGCCTATGCACTCACCCGTTGGCAGGGTCAGCATCGTAAACATCTGCTCACAACTCTTCTTGTTGCCCGCTTGTTGCCTCCGGTGGCTTTGGCGTTGCCACTCTTTCTGGTGCTGCGTGGTCTGAATCTGCATGATTCACGCAGTGGCTTGATTCTTGCACATACAGCTTTGAATTTTCCATTGGCAACATGGATCCTCATGCCATTCATGGACAGTGTGCCAAGGGCCTTGGAAGAGGCAGCATCGATTGACGGCGCTGGTCGCATCAAAACCTTCGTCCACATCGTGCTGCCGGTCACAAAACCTGGCCTTGTGGTCGCCTCATTGTTTTGTTTTTTAATGAGCTGGAACGACTTCCTGTTCTCGCTGATTCTTGCGGGTTCCGAGGTCAAGACAGCCCCCCTTACGCTGAACGGATACATCACCGGATTCGGCACCGAATGGGGCCCTTTGTGCGCAGGAGCTTGTGTTCTTCTGCTGCCCGTTTTTGCTTTGTCGTTTAAACTTCATCAACACATGATCGCTGCGCCCACGCAGGGCGGCGTTAAGGGAGCCTGACATGAGAATTTCAAACGAAGCAGCTCAGGACATTAATTTCCCACTCACACCAGAATGGCCATCGCTGACAGCAAGAGCACGTGGTGCGGTGCGAATGACGCCGGTGACTGCTTGCGAATTGATGCCTTCACGCGAGCGCAATTCTTTCCTGAAGTTCCAACTCACGTTCAAGGATGGAACCACCACGAATCTTCAAATCGGTGCTCTCGACACCACGCCACACGCCTGGATGTTGTGGATGGGTGAAGCTGCTCGCAAGCATGATCTTTTGAACAACGTCATGTCGAACGAAATCACAAACGAAAAGACCGCTGCTGGTTGGTGTTTGCGCTCGGCGGCGGGGACTCTGGAAATCAATCGCCTAACCGCCGCAATCTGTATCCGCGATGCAGCCGGAAAGCGTGCGTGGAGTTCGGTCGACAAGGATCTGTTCGTGGGAGATGTGCCGATGAGCTTTGCCGCTTTTCGGCATGCCGACGGATTCGGTATGACTTTTGATTTTGGAGAATGCCAGCAGATCTGGGGCGGTGGTGAACAATTCGGCCCAAACAATTGGCGCGGTAAGCTGTATGACGTGATCAATTCAGATGCGTTGGGCGTCAATGGTCACCTGCGCTACCAAAGCACGCCTTTTTTTGTCAGCGAACGCGGGCATTCATTTGCCATGCTGCAATGTGAACCGGGACGAATTGATTTCGGCTCACGTCGACACGACATGACCACCTTCAGCAGCGATGGTCAGGTGCTCGGTCTTTACCTGGCAATGCCAGCAGATCAACCCACCGCAATCGAAAAATGGCGTGCGTTGATGGGTGGCGTGAGCAGTGTGCCAGCATGGAGTTACGGCCTTTGGCTTTCGCGTTGTTTCTACAAAGACGAAGCCGAACTGCGCACCGTGATTGATGGCAACAGCAAACACAATCTGGGTGCCACGGTCGTCAATCTTGATGCACGTGCCTGGATGCGTGCGCAGACTCGTACCGACTTTGTCTGGGACACTTCGCGTTGGAGTCCCTACCAAACCTTTATCCCATGGCTGCGTGAACAAGGATTTCATGTTTGCCTGTGGGAAAATCCATATGTGTCGTCGGCAACAGAAACACTTTATGCCGAAGGTGTGCGCAACGGTTATTTCGCCAAAACATCCAAAGGCGAAGTTTATCCATACCAATGGGTTCCCACCGGACTCGAAGGTTTTCCTCAGCCACCAGTTGCTGGCCTTGTTGATTTCACCAATCCGAAAGCCTGCACCTGGTGGAAAGATCAACACCGTGCGCTTTTGCGCGCTGGCGTCACCTGTTTCAAAACAGACTTCGGCGAAGAAATTCCTCATGATGCTCACTTTCACGACGGCAGCACCGGCAAGCAACTGCGCAACGTCTATTCGGATCTCTACAACCTCTGCGTCATGGAAGTGATGCGCGAGGAGAGCGGTGATGAAGGAATCCTCTGGGCACGTTCCGGTTACACCAAGATGGGCAAGACTCCTGTGAAATGGGCTGGCGACAGCCAAACCTCCTGGACAGCATTGCGCGCCTCGCTGCGCGGCGGATTGTCGCAAGCCGTGGGTGGTGCTGTGTTCTGGTCGCATGACATTGGTGGCTTTTATGGCCCATTCCCAGATGCGGAATTGTACATGCGCTGGACGCAGGTCGGACTCTGGGGCAGCCACGCCCGCATGCATGGCACGAGTGCACGCGAGCCTTGGGAATTTGGCACTGGGGTCATGGAGCAGGTGCGCAAAGACGTGCGATTGAGAACTGAACTCCTGCCCTACTGGACTGCCTGCGGTGAACAATGCACACGGAGCCAACAAAGCTTCGTTCGGCCGCTGTGGATGGCGAATCCTGCGGATGCTTTGAGCTGGACTGTCGAAGACCAGTTCTTTGCAGGTTCAAACGATGTTGTTGTGGCACCCTACCTGAACGCCGAAGGCGGACGTCGCGTGTATTTGCCTGCGGGCGAATGGCTTTGCCTCAACAACGGAACAACGCTTTCAGGCCATAGTCTTGAAAACATCGACAGATGGAACGAATGCCCGGTGTTCATCAGAACCGATTCAGCCTGGAAGGAATTGTTCACGAAGGCATGGGCGAAAGTTTACGGAAGATAAGCGCAGCGGAAGCCGACGTGATTTGCTGCAGGAATATAGGTTGATCCACCAAACACGCCTCCGTATGGCACGGATTTCCAATCTCCACCCCGCACTAGCCCTCCGGAGCCAACAAAAAGCTGCCCAACCCGCTGGAGCGAATCAAAATT
>JBDLRR010000009.1:0-20496 GCA_039799985.1 Pseudomonadota bacterium
TTCTGGAGCACGACATGGAAAAGGTCGCTGTCAAATCCGACGGGCTTTCGCTTGCCAAGGGCAAACTGACGTTGTCAAGCGACGAAATCATCTCTGATTACCGGGTAGGCTACCGCAGCCGCCTGGCAAGCCTCGCGGGCCGGAAGGAAGTCCTCACCGGAAAGGCAAAATTTGGCATTTTTGGTGATGGCAAAGAGGTCCCGCAACTTGCCATGGCAAAAGCCTTTCGCGAGGGAGATATTCGCAGCGGATACTATCGCGACCAGACATTCATGATGGCGACCGGCCTTCTTTCGGTTCGTGAGTTCTTTTCGCAACTTTATGCCGACACCAATGTCGAGCACGAGCCATCATCTGCAGGTCGGCAAATGAACTGCCACTTCGGCACAAGATTACTCGACAGCGATGGCAAGTGGCTGCCGATAGTGGAACGCAAACAGTCATCATCCGATATTTCACCAACGGCAGGGCAAATGTCGCGTCTGTTGGGTCTGGCTTATGCTTCCAAGATGTATCGAAAAGAGCCCGCTCTCGCCAACGCAGGCGGTGGCTTCAGCCGGCATGGCAACGAAGTCGCGTTTGGCACCATTGGTGATGCCAGCACCAGCGAAGGGATTTTTTGGGAAACTCTGAATGCTGCGGGCGTGCTGCAAGTCCCGTTGGTGATGTCGGTCTGGGACGACGGCTATGGAATTTCTGTGCCACGTGAACACCAGACAACCAAAGGATCAATCTCCGAGGCCCTTTCCGGCTTTCAATCCCGGGGAACAGCCAAAGGCTTCGACCTTCACGTTGTTGCGGGCTGGGACTATCCTGCGCTTGTGGAAGCGTATTTCAACGGCGTCGAAAAGACCCGCCGCGACCATACGCCGGCTCTGTTCCACATTGTGGAACTCACTCAGCCACAGGGCCACTCGACCAGCGGAAGCCACGAACGCTACAAATCAAAAGAACGCCTTGCCTGGGAAGAAGATCACGACTGCTTGCGTCGGATGCGCCGCTGGATTCTGGAACAACGGTTTGCAATGGAAGCTGAACTTGATGCGATGGAAAATGAAGATCGCATCCTGGTGGAGAATGCCCGCAAGGAAGCGTGGGAACTCTATCAAGCTCCGCTGCGTGCAGAACGCGCAGAGGCGTTGGAAAAACTTGAAGCGGTAGTGCGCCAGAACCTCCCGGCCTCTACAAAAGTTGCGCGCTGCGCAGACGAACTTCGGGCCGGAGTCTCGCTGAACCGCAGATCGAACCACAGCAGTTTGCGTAAAGCTGCGGTTGCCCTGCGCGGAGAAAACCACCCCGAAGCGCTGGCGCTTGTGGAGTTCTCGAACACATACATGTCGCAAAACAAGAAAAGATACGGTTCACACCTTTACAGTGAATCAAAAGAGAATCCGGAACTCGTGGAAAGCGTGCCGGCATCTTATTCGGACGCGTCCGAATCGGTCGACGGACGAGTTGTTTTGCTCAAACTCTTTGATCACTACTTCAACACCAATCCGAAATTTTTCGCCCTCGGAGAAGACGTTGGAAAACTGGGCGACGTCAATCTGGTGTTTGAAGGCCTTAACGCCAAATACGGAGATCTTCGGGTCACTGACACAGGCATTCGTGAAGCCACAATCCTGGGACAAGGGATTGGTTGCGCTCTGCGTGGGCTCAGACCGCTGGTCGACATCCAATACCTCGACTACCTTCTTTACGCTCTCCAGGTCATGTCAGATGACCTCGCCACCCTGCACTTCCGCACTGCAGGAGGGCAAAAGTCTCCGGTCATTATCCGAACAAAAGGTCACAGGCTCGAAGGAATCTGGCACACAGGATCACCCATCGGTATGATTTTGAGCGCCATTCGCGGCATGTATGTCTGCGTTCCACGCAACATGACTCAGGCTGCCGGGATGTACAATACACTCTTCTCCGGCGACAACCCCGCTTTGGTCATTGAGGTTCTCAATGGCTATCGGCTGAAGGAAAAAGTCCCCGACAACCTCACCGAATTCAAAGTTGCACTTGGAACTCCTGAAGTCGTTCAGGAAGGCTCCGACATCACGGTCGTGACCTACGGAGCCTGCATTCGTGTGGCTCAGGAGGCCGCAGCAGAGCTTGCTGAACATGGTGTGAGCCTCGAAATCGTCGACGTTCAAACCTTGATTCCCTTCGACACTCACAAGATGATCTCGAAATCACTGAAGAAAACAAATATGGTGATTTTTCTCGATGAAGACGTTCCCGGCGGAGCAAGTGCGTATATGCTCCAGCAAGTCCTCGAGGGGCAAGGCGGCTATGAGTGGCTCGATGCTCCGCCACGCACACTCTCGGCGCTTGCAAGTCGTTCTCCTTATGCTTCGGACGGAGATTATTATTGCAAGCCGAGTGCCGAGGACCTAGTGGAATTGTCACTCGAAATGATGCGCGAAAGGTTCGGTCGCAGATTTTCGAAATGAAACTCTGCCGGGGGAACCCATGCTGAAAATTTTAGCCGCACTCTCGACCTTGACGGCGGGACTGATGTCCATGCCCGCCGTTGCCCAACAAGATGAAGAGATGTCGGGCAGCAAATTGTTTCTTCAGCTCTCGAACCTGCGCAATCGACAAGGTCAGTTCTGCATCAGTGTTTTCGCCGATGAAAAGGGATTTCCTGCAGATGGCCTGAAGGCTGTCTATTCGAAATGCCATCTGGCCAGCGAACTCAACGAACCTGTCGAAATTGAAATCCCGGGACTGCAACCGGGAAGTTACGCACTGGCCATGTTTCACGACGAGAACAGCGACAAGCAACTCAACACCGGCACCTTTGGAATCCCATTGGAGGGGTTCGGCTTCAGCAACAACCCAAAAATTCTGTTTTCGGCGCCGAAGTTCGCGGAATGCAGCTTTACGGTGAACGAAAGCAGACAGACGGTGCTCCAGGTCAGGGCAAATTACTTCCTGTGAAACTTGCCGCGTAGGCAGAATCACTTGCCTGAGACAGCATGGGTTGCTAGTCGATATCTCTGAATCATGAAGGGGAGTTGCCATGAACAAGGAAGATGTCAAAGGGAGAATTCTTGAGGGATTTCCGAGCGCGGAGGTTGTCGTCAATGAATTCAGTGGCGGTAACGACCACTACGCAGTCCTTGTTGTTTCGGATTTATTTGAAGGCAAGAAACTTCTGGCTAGACACC
This sequence comes from Pseudomonadota bacterium, assembly GCA_039799985.1. Taxonomy (GTDB): domain Bacteria; phylum Bdellovibrionota_B; class Oligoflexia; order Silvanigrellales; family Silvanigrellaceae; genus RFOM01. The sequence continues at coordinate 3,165 of JBDLRR010000009.1, forward strand.
GGGCGGTTCTTGATCTTTTTCAAGCGGAAATTGCCAGTGGAGAAGTCCATGCCCTGACCATGAAACTTCATACACAAGCGGAATGGGCTTTGGAAAAACCAAAACAAATGATGTTCACTTGAGCCAACAAAGGGAAACAAAATGAACCAGGAATGGAAGCAAAAAATCGAAGAAGACACCAAAAACAACAAAGTTGTCGTTTACATGCGTGGCACGCCCAACCAGCCTCGTTGCGGCTTTTCGGCTCGTATCGTGCGCGTTTTCAACGAGCTCAATGTTCCCTACAAGACCGAAGACATGGACTCCGATCCAGAACTCTGGAAAACACTCGCCGCAATCAACAACTGGCCGACATCACCGCAAATTTACATCAATGGCGAATTTGTGGGTGGTTGCGACATTGTGACCGAAATGTACCGCAACGGCGAGCTCCAGAAGGAACTCGGAATAGCCTGAATCGATTGAACTTATTGAGTCAGCCCTGTGAACTGACCAGCAATTTGCGGGAATTATTGAAACCTGACTCAACCCTCGTCTCTCCCAGACCGATACGTTTGTTGGAGAGATGTTTATGCTCAAGATTTTATCTGCATCTGCGCTAACAGCGCTTCTGTTGGGCTGCTCAACAAAAAGCGGCAGCTCAGCGGCAACTCTTTGCACGAAGTCCGGTGCAGGCAAAGCCGCAAATCTCGCCTCGCCTGTTACTTCACTTGGTCTGACAACACCCGCATCGGAATTTGAAAATGCGAGCGTGGGTCTCGGATTTCTCGACATCTCGACCATCGACTCTGGAGTCACCAAAACGATCCGTTGCACGGTGAACATCCATCCCCCCGTGGATGCCGAGAGCAAATTCACACTCTGGACCGCCGGACACTGCGCGTTCGACCCTCGCAAGACTGAATTTCAAACCGCCAAATACGTAGTTTGGCTCTATCAGGATGGTGGTTATTTTGCTGTTCCAGTCGAACTTGAATATCAGCAGTCTGCTGGCAAATTTATTCAAGATTTCGAAACTTTGTTGAAACTGGCACCGGGTGTTCCAACGTCGGTCGTCACCGAATACACGGGCGGCGGGTGGTTCCCGGAAGATGTCTCTTCTTCCTGTCAGCAGGCGACCACGGAATTCAAATCCGAGTTGGGCACACGAGCAAAAGACATCTTGTGTTTCACGGAAGGCGAATTGCGCGGACTTACGGTCAAGGCCACAACTTCACCCGACGTTCAGGCAAGGGTCGACAGGCTGTTGGCTGCAGTGTCTGCGCGCAACAGGGCGATCTCGGACGGGCTCCCGCCCCAGTGGCAGAATCTTTTTGATTTTTACTACAAGGCACATGTGGACAAGGTCCGTATCGCGAACTGGTTGCGCAGGCTCGGCTACTACTTGAACAAAAACTTCTGCACCGCGAATCTGGCCACGCGCCCCCAGCCGGATTCCATACCCAGGGATTTCAACAAATTCTGCGAAGAACCTTACAGGGGACTGATTCTCAACAACATCACGAACGCGAACTTGCCGACGTTCCTTTCGAGTGCATTCACCACAGTTGCAAACGACACTACCACGCCCCTCGACACACTTTATGAAAAGTATGCAAAAACCCGGGAAGTCGACATCTTTGCTTGGAACAACTCCATCGAGGAGACTCCCGAAGACGTGGTGGCCCAAGTTGCAAAGAAAATCTTCATGCACTGGTCCGATTCCGGATTTGAACAACTCGCCAGCCTCAACATCAAAAACACCTCAAGATTTGGTTTCAATGATGAGACACTTTTCACTTTCGCCATCAATAAATTGTCGAGGCCCGCTGACCCGGCCAGCATGAAGCCACGGGTCGTGAGTTTGTACAACCCGAACTTCCAGACAGAAATAAAGGCAAAAACACGGGAGTTTTTGGTGAACTTTGACTCAACTTCAGAACGACTGGAACTCATCAAGGGTGACAGCGGAAGCATGTTGTCATTGTTCGGCGGTTTTCCATTTGGCCTGCTTTCAACTGTGAATGGTGAGCCCACGTCGGGTGGCGCGAGCATCACGCCACTTCCCGAAGTCGGTTCCGAGGACACATCAAAAACTTCCGGCAATGGCAAAAGCTGTTTGTGACTCTCATTGTGCCGAGCAGAACTCGCCCAATTTGCGGTCGAAGGAGTTTTCAATCAGGTAAGACACGCTTCCTTCGGCAATGGCTTTGGCAGAGTTTTCATCGCTGCGGATAAAGGCTTTGCCCGAAAGATACGGAATCATTCCGTCCAAACTGTTGATACTGGCGTTAAGCTCAAGAACATTTTCGTTGAACGCGAGGAACTGACGGGCAACGCTTTCTGGAACGCCAGCAGCCGACAGCTGTCGTGAGTCAATTCGCATCTTGAGAATCAACTCGTTGTTGGCAGAAATGTCGGCTTGCAATGGAACGGCCGAAGATAACGCCTGACCAGGGTTTGAGCCCGTGCATGCACCCAATTTTGCTTCGCCCAAGCATCCCACTCCTACGGGAGCATTGTTCATCCAAACAACGACGGTTGAAGAAGACGGAGTGGCCTTCTCAAACGAAAGCGCAAAATCGGTCAACAGAACCGCAGCAACGCCGCGTGCCTCTGCAGCAGCTGCTTTTTTGACCTGCGCATTGAGGAAATCGCAACGGGCGTGACCGGCAGAGACTCCTTCGCACGAAGGCGCAACAGGACAGGCATTGCCCTTGAGGTTGGCCAAATCGCGCTCAAGCGAATTCAGCTCCTGCCTCTGCAATTCAAGTTGTTCATCGACGACAACAATATTGGGAATGCTTGCCAACGGCGGCATCATGCTTTTGCACTGCCCTTGGAGCGAAACGCCATCCGTCAACTTGGCATCGTTGAAGTACACATCATTGGGCGAATTGAATTCGCTACTGCAGCTGGCGACAGAGGACTGGAACATGGCAATCTTGGAAACACTGGCCTGAACAGCAGATGCCAAATCGGGCGCGGATGTTGCAATTTCAGGAGCGATCCACTGGAATGGCGCAGGAATCGTTCCTGTGCCCCATTTGCTTTCAACAGAATCGATCATGGATCCTGCGGTTGTGCTCGCCAGATCCTTGTCCCATTCGCCGGCACCGTAACTGATTTCGAAGCGGCTGTTTTCGCCGCAGCCAAAACCACCTGTGATATTTCCGTTGGCAAGAATCTTGAACTTGACCCCGGAAAGAATTTTGCTGCGCAGCAACGACACCGTGCAATAAGGAACATCTTCCAATGCAAGAGCCTTCTTGATGTTCTCAAGCTTGGCGAACTCAGACAAACTGACAGGCGTGCTGACTTTGGTGCCGCTCGCTGTGCTGGCTGTCTTGATTTGCAGACGTTCTGCAAAACGCGTTTTCAATACGCCCTCTTCCCAAACACACTGGTAATAGGAACGCCCTTGTGCATCCGACGCGCAACTTTCGCCAGTGAAAAAGCGCCCAGCATAGTACGTTTCACAAATCGCCGACGGAGTCGGACGACTGCGGAAATTGATGTTCGGCAAGAAGGAACGCGTGGCAAGGTCAACAATCTTTGCTTCACAATAGGCTTGAAAGATCCCATCAGCCCGCGAAACGTCGAATGCTGGAAAGCGCTGCTTCACAGCGTCCATTTCCTGGGCATACCAAACTGAAGCTTTTTGTGACTGGGCTGTCGCCGAGCGTTCGTCGGACTCGACTTTCGATCTTGAAAAAAGAACGCGCTTTTCTTCAATGGTGCGCTTTAGTGGTTGAATTTCTTTTTCTTGAAAACTGCCAAAATAACGACTGAGAGCAACATATTTTTCATTCGTCTCGCGGGTTGCCTTCAACAGCTGCTCAATTTGCTGCGACTTGACCTCAGAAGACCAAATCAAAAGCCCTCCTCGGTAAAGGCCTGAAGGAGTTTCGCCCGACAAACCAAATCCCGTTCCCGAAGGTTGCGAGGGAACAACAAGGGTTTTGGGCGTTGGCTTCTTTGCACTGATCGCAGAGCACGCAATCGCAAACAAAGAAGTCGTCGCAATCAATGCGAAATGCACTGCCGTGTGTTTTGAATTTTTAAGATTGAATTGCATCACAGGTTGCCTCACGCTGGATAAATTTCAGAAGAAAATTCCGGTATCAATTTGAACCTGGTGGCTGACAGGCAAATTGCGACTTGAAAGCTGGCGCTTGTAGGCAAGCTTGACTTCGAATGGAACTGGAATTGCTCCACGCTTGAAAGCAGGCACGCCGGAATAGACCAGCTCCGCCTCAGCTTGATGCTGTGTTTCGACTGTGTCCCGCTCAAGAACTTCACGAGTCTCGGCAGGCGTCTCGAAGCGGTCGGCACCCTTGTAGCTGTAGTTGTAACCGAGTGTTCCTCCCCAACCGGTGGAGGTCGACAACAAAGCAGCAGCGCCTGTTTCGATTCGATTGCCCAAATCAAATACGACAGTGTCTTTTGCGACTTCAATAGTTTCTGAGGGGGTGACTAGCCGGACCGTCCTGCGGCCAGGCAACTGATCTGTGTAGCGGACGAACTGACTGACAGACAGACCATCCAAAACCTGCCCCAACGACTCCTCAGCAGCAGCACCAACGGCAACGTCCCATTGGCCGTCACCAAATCCCTTGTCGAGAAGATTGTCGGGATCATCAATCCGCCCGCTGGGTGCAGTTACAACTGCTTGTGTTGCAACTGCAATACCATCTGCTTCAAAGCTGCGATTCTTAAGCACAAGTTGTGTGTCGCCAAGACCCTGGCCAGACCAATTTTGAAGAGGCAAATATCCGTTGTCGACGAGTTTTGTATTGAGCCGCGAGACGGCGTCATTCAACTTGGCTGCTGCTTCGCGAGCCGAGGCTGTCTGATTGTTGTAGTTTGAGGCCAATGTGTTGATGAACTTCTGGCCCATGTCATTGGCTTGAAATGAAACTTCGGCAGCAGTCTGCATGCGATAATACGGCACGGCCACCGCAACCGTTGTTGCAGATGTGAGTCCCAACGTAAAAATCGGTGCAGTCACCTGAACCCGAGTTTTGACGTCGGCGGCAAACTGCCCGAGAGAATCACCATTCTTGAATCCTTCAGCCAAAAGAAAGCCCGATGTCAGCGCGTTCTTGACAGGATCTTTTTCACCTTTGAGAACGTCATTGAAGGTCAACGCCTTGTTCAATGGCTTGCTCAGTGGGAATGCGTTGAAGCCACCATCGGTCTTCTCTGAGATATCTGTACCAACCATACGCACTGTGACACGGCGTATCTTGGGTGGCATGACTTTTGCATCTTCTGCTGCATAAACCTGGTTAACAAAAAGAAAAGATACACTCGCGGCAAACAAGGACAGTCTAGGTAGCATGACTCACCTGCAACATGAATTGAATCTGAATATGCATATAAAAATGAACAAAGGCTTACAGAAACGAAAAAGGGCTGATTGGCGAATCAGCCCTTGATCAAGAAAATCAGAGAGACTGGAGCGACGCCAATGCAGCTTCCAGGTCACGCTTGTGAAGACGTGTCTCGGGCTCGCGACCAACAGGAAGATCACCGCCATCAACGCGCTCGATTGCTTCCTTCAACAAAGCAATAGCCTCGGCTTTGCGACCTTTTTTTGCCAATGCAAGAGCGCGATGCTCATAGACGTTGTAGAAGTAATCGCCCGTAGCCGTCGCAGGATCCTGGCTTCCCGGAAACGCCTGCGATGACAAAGCACGTGTGCTGTAATCGAAGGATTTGTCGACACCACCGCCAAAAATTTCGGGGATTTTCAGGTAAACAGCAGATGCCAAGCGGTTCAATCCACCGCCTTCGTAACGAGAATCGGTCGTCAAACCATCGTTGATGAGACGCAGCAATTCAGGAATACGTCCCAGCGATGCAGAAACACCATTGGCGTTGCCCCACAGAGCAAGGCAGCTTGCTTTCCAATAATAATACTGCGGCGTCGGCCCCACTTTTGCAGGGGAAATGTTCGATTCAATCGTATCGAGGCATCGGTTGTAGATAGACTTGCGGGTGTCTTTGTTTCCTTGATCACCCAAGATGAGGCCTTCGTAATAATCCAATCTGGCCAACTGCTCTACTGCATAGATCTTCTCGGCGCCGTTAAGATTGGTCAATCCGGTCGAATAGGCCGATCGCGCCTCAGCAATTTTGGCTGCACCTTGCTCACGTTCAGCAAAGAGAGCATCAGCAGCACCGAAATCAAAACCCAGAGCAGAAACAGATACAGATGCAATGGCGATTCCCGCTACGCGCCACAGGCTGAAAAACATAAAAGGCCTCCGTGATTGATTCACTGGGGGCCTTTTATGCCATGGATTGAGGTAAAATGCCAACCGAGCAACGAACTAGTCGAGATTGCAGACGGTATAGTCCAGCGATGCTCCGTCCAACGACCACTGATACTTTTGAACATCCGCGGTGCTCAACGAGCACTGATGGATTTTATCAATCAACTTGAAATCCAACTTACCTTTTGTGGGCTTCTGTTTTTGATCAATCAACCACAGAAAGTCAGGAGCGGTTCCACTTCGACCTGCTGCCAAGGAAGACTCACGCGCATTTTCGCTTGTTGGAATCAATCCCCACTCACCGCCAATCAAGTTCTGGTTTTGGTCAAGCTCGAGCGTGTAGAAGACCGTATCAACATCAACCGCCTCGTCTGCTGGTCGATAGGAAAGCATCGGACCGTTTTCAACACCGTAATGCAGTTTGACCTTCATCTGAACGAGGAAGGCAGTTCCCTTCGCACGGTAGTCCTTGAAGAGATCATCAACCTCAGCAATCGCGACAGGTTCTCCGCCTGGCACCAGAGCTCCATCTTTGTCATTTTTCTTGATGGGCACTGGCGTCATGGACCACTTGTAGACAGGCTGATTCCACACCTGGGCAGTGCGGGTTCTGTCCATGACGAATCCAACTTTCTGGTCATTGATAAGCCCTTTGAGAGCCATGTGCAGAGTCATGGGATTGGTGTCCCGGCAGGCAGTCGAAATATTCAACACACCACGCTGGCTTCCGGTATAATCACGCGCTTTGATATTCGGCAGATATTGTGAAAATGTTGCCATATCCGGGTAGACGGCAACCTGAACGGAGTCCTCTCCAGAACCACCTGTCCAGACAGCAACGCGTGGATTGTCGTCGTTCACTTTGCTGGAAAGCACAGTCAAACCACGTTGACTTTGCCCTGCTGCAATAAACACAACATCGCCTTTGTCGGTTTGCGTGCATCGCGAAACACCATCGCCCATGCACAATTTTCCGTCGGCCACACGACCCAACCGGTCTTTGATCAACTTGTCCGTGTTGCAGCGAAGGCTCGCAAACTTTGCTTGCGGCGCTTGATCAGAATAGACCTTGGTCAACAGCCCACGGATGTCTCCTTCAGTCAGGAAGATCTCCTTTCCGCCCCTGCGCGCCAAGACACCATGCTTCGGAGTTGCTTCGTTCAATGCAGCTGGCGCCCAGCCGTGACAATGCCCCATCCATTCCCACTCTTCGTCATAAGAACTGCTGTAGGTCAGAAAATTTTCCCAACCTGTGGAAAGCATATTCAAATTGCCTGCCATCTTTTGAGCAATTGCGACGGTTTTCTTCTGATAATCTTTGAGAGCCTTGTCGTAAGCAGACTGGAGTTCTTTCTTCCTGCCCACAAATTCCCGCGTATCAAGTTCGAGCTTATCCAGCTTCGACTGTGATGATTTAATCTGGCTGAGCGACAGTTGCACCGAGTTCTGCAATGCAGCCAGCCTTTGGGATGCTTCGTCAGCTCCAATCTTGTCGCGGCTCCGGGGATCCTTGAGCAGAGATTTGATGTTGAGGATTGACGAGTTGTCGTCGCGAACTTTCGAAATGAGTGCATTGATTTCGCGGATCAGCAATTCCGCCTGTGCCGAAAACTTTTGCTGCTGCTTCAACACGGTTTCCAAATTCGCACGAGCGACTTTGAGCTCAGGAGAGTTTTGAAAGAGGTCCTCATTCTCCTTGAGAGCCTTCATCAAATCTGCACTCGGAACTTTATTTCCCAACAGAAGCAACTCGTATTTTTCTGCAGGCGAGAGCAGATTCAGTTGGTTTTTGTCGTTCTTTTCCCAGGCAGACAACATCTGGGAGACTTGCTGGAAGGGAGTCTCGGGCAATCGCACAAGACCGGCGGCTCCAGTCTCGGGAACTGCCCAGCGGATTGCCATACCCTTTTCGAATAACGGCCAATAAGTGTCTGTCCAAGGAATTGTTCGCTCACCGCCCTTGATGTCTTTAATCGACGGCCACGACATGGTCGGAGGCAGTCCCAGAAGCTCTGGCTTGTCGGCATTCCCGGGAGCTTCAAAGACACCCGAGTTGTATGATCTTTTCTTGCAAGCCACTTGCGACATCGACGCAAGCAAACCCATGGTCACCACAAAGGAACAATATTTCGTTGTCATCGGCACCCTCGTGAAAATCAGCCTTGCTGGCCAGGCTCTGCAAATTCTAAAAGAGCGTCGCACTTCGGTTCCAATGTCGAAAGCGACAAACCGGGCGTCAAAAACCAGACTGCCCTGTAACACTATGGAAAATTTTGCCGAACAACTCTGATGGAGGAGGGCTGATGTGTTCGGTCCGCAACAAATAAAAGACCTTGCGCTTGCGCAGAAAGCGAAACTTAATCGCTTGAAACCAGCATTGATCAGGGAAGCGAGATTTATCCTGATCATCTGCTTGTGGGTGGGTTTTTACGTTTTCATCATGCGCAATCGCTGGACTCAAATTGAACAACGCGATTTGGTTCGCAGCTTCATAGACAGCAATTCGCGATCTTTCGCCGAATTCGAGTCCAGAATCAAATTTTGGGACTTTCAAGCAAGACGTCTGTCGGTCTTTGTTACCGACCTGTCACCTTCAGCACTGAAAAACCAACATGAAGCTTGGTCCTCGATTTATGACGCTCATCCCGAATGGCTGGGAACACACGTCATCACAAAAAGACAGGGTTTTGAGCCGTCAGTTGCGCTAACACTGACTTCAAAAAAGCTGCGTGAATGGTTACCACAGGACAAAGACACTCCGATATCATGGAGCGACGAGGCACAATCTGCTGCAACGCAATTGGTCGCAGGTAAAGGGGCAAATCAACCTCTGACAATGCAGATCGTCAGAAGTATCGACAAAGACAACTTCTGGATTCAAGTTGTGTTCAAAGCACAAAAGGCAAGTCCCGGATGGACGTCCTGGGTCGTGCACACCTTCTCAGAAAAAATGCTTCCCGATCTTCAGGAATACAGTCCGGAATTTGATTCGATTGTCTATTTTCCACAATCCAAAAAAATTCTAACTTCGCGCGAATTTTCGAAGCACAAAATCGAGACGAGTGAACTGATTGGGTTGCTGGAAAAGAACAAAACCAATCACAAAGGATTCAGCGAACAGAGTTTTGCGATCGCAAAGAAAACGGTTTGGGTCGGCTGGAAATTTTCAAAAGAGTTGGATGCAACACTCATCAAAATCCTGCCAAGTGACAAGATCCCGAGTACAGGCAAAGCGGAGTCACCTTCTCTGTTTGCGGATTGGCTGCTGTCATTGATTTGGATGACCGTCACCGCCCTGGGCCTGTTGATTGGATACAGCAAAAACCTCTGGCGGCTGACTTTGGAAGACCTCACGCCAATGACCGATGCAGAGAATAACGACTCGTTGAAGGCAGATCCGTACAGCAAAGACAAACATAAAAAACTTACCTCAGCCCTGGCTTCGGATATTGACACGGAACGCGAGTTTTGCAGGCACTTGTTGACTGATGTTGGTCCTATCGGAGATGTTTTGCTTGCAGGCAATGCGCGGGCGACTGTTGAAGTGTCGCCATCGGCGCACTACAAGGGCTCCTGGTGGATCATTCAAAACATAGATGAAAACAGAATTCTGGTGGCCATTGGCGATGCCTCTGGTGAAGGACTCGCGGCAGGCACGGCAGCCTACTCTGTTCGGCATTTCATCGAGATGATCATCAAACGCGAATGCACATCACGTGACACCGAGAGCTTTTTGACTTTGGTCTATGACCTGTGTGCACAAGCCACAGAAGGGGTATTGCTCGGCTCGGCACATGTCTCTCTATTTGCTGGAATCATCGAAATTGAACAACAAAAGCTCTGTTTTTTGAACGCCGGGTATCCTTCACCGGTGCTCAAATTGGGCGGCAAAAAGAACATCAGCCTCTTTTCCTTCTTTGACCCCATTGGATTGGGAACAGACTCACATCCGCTCCCGCACTGGGTCAACCTCACACCACAGTCACATCTGGTTCTTTGCAATATCGGTGCACGAAACACAGACCTAGATGAGTTGGACGACTCTGAACTCATCAAGATTCATGTCTACCCATTCGAGAGCAACAACGAGAAAACAGACAGCGCTGAGCATCAGATCTCTGCGTCTGAACAAGCTGCGGCCTGACGTTGGCGATCGTGAAGCGCCGGATTCCAAAAAAAAAACCGCCCGATAAGGACGGTTTTTTGATTTGAGTGGCTCCCCAGGCCGGATTTGAACCGACGACACGCGGATTAACAGTCCGCTGCTCTACCGACTGAGCTACTGGGGAACGCGAATTCTCTATAAAGTCTCGCTGTATGAAGGTCAAGCGACCAAGATAAAAAAATAGGGCTTAAGGAATAAGCCCTTCGCCCTTCAATACTTCACCCTTGCTCCAAGCAAACTCCCAACGATGAACACGCTGTCCGGCGACAAGAGGGTTCAATACATCAAGACGTTTCAGTCGACGGTGGAAGTTGCCTGGGTCGATATCCTGCCCAGACAACAAGCCAACCAGCAGACGCAAATCCTGGATTGAAAAGACCTTAGGCAACAACTCAAACGCCAGAGAAGAATGGCGAATCCAAAACGGAACCAGTGCCAGAGCATCGCGAACGAACAACCGGCAATCATGAGACAAATGACTGTCTTCAGTGAACAGCTCCTGAGGCGTCATCCAGATTCGACGCGCATCAGGTGCCAGCTCCGAGGGAACTGCTACGACCCGAACGATGGCAACACTCTGGACTCCTTCAAACAGCAAATCGCGGTCGTAGACATCAACAACCCTGTCTTTGCATTTGGGCGAAGAAATCCAGGCAGACAATTCGTCTGCATCGGCCTGCACGAACACTTCGCGCAGGATGGATTCCAATGCAGACTTTTGAAGGAGATCAGTTTTGAGAAGCTGGTGGGGAAGCACTTGCTTCTCGGTGGTCGAGTCGCGGCGCACGAGCACCCTCAACTCACCCGTGTGGGTCGAAACGGGAACAAGAACCAACTCGGTTTTCGCGGACATGGGCAAAGTCCTCACTTCTTGGCTTGCGGACTCTGCCCTCCTTGATCAAGACGGGTCAGAACGTCAAGCCATTTTGTTTCCATCACGAATACATCTGGCGTATCGGCGCGCTTCACATACACAGATTTTTCGTTGTTGGGAACTCTATTTCCTACCAGTATTTCGCTGTTCATCTTTTTTTCGTCGGTTGCAGACAAAGTGAAGCGGGTGATGGGTTTGTCGAGCCCAAATGTCGCCAGATTTGTTGTTGCATCGGCATCTAAAACATCTTCAGCCGTTGCGAACTCCCAGTCCTCGACAAATTTGCGCGCATCTTCGATGGCCACCTTCTCCGGCTTTTTGGCGTCAGCGGTGGGAACGGCTCCAATAAGGTACCAATTTCGCTCCTCTTTTTGGTAGACCTTACCTGACACAGTCTTCAACTTACTGACATCATTAAAAGAAAAACCAGAAAAGACTCGCCGGTCGCGAAAGTATTTGAGTGGCGGTGCAAGATCAGGGAACTTCGACAGCTCAAAGCTGCCAACCGCACCATCGCTCATGGTTGCATAGAGCGCATCGTTGGTCAGGCCGATGTCGATCTTCTGGAGGACTTTGCCGCCCTCTCCTTTCAAAACCAGTGTCGCATTCGGCTGAACCAAGCCCAATGCTGCCTTGTTTTGATCATTAACCGATGCAGCCTCGGTGATCTTTTCAGATCTGAGCCGCGTCCAGGAATCAAGGTAAAGCCCAACCTGGTTGTTGTCGGCTTTGACTGCCTTGGGTTTGGTGACCGACCATTTGCTCTGACCATTCTCTTGAGACTTCGCCAAAGCAACAACAGAACCGTCGTTGCGAGTCAGTTCAAACTCCTTGACGTCGGTCACAGAGTAATCGCCAACAATCTTGGATCTGAAGTCTTTCAGTTCCTTGGAGAGCGAAGTCACGAAAGAAGAACCAACCACCAGCAATCCCTTGCGTTCGCTCGTGACAGCGTAAACCGAGAGAGCATTGAACGCTGCACCAGCGCCTCCGCCGATGTTGAGGTCTCCGCCCAACCAAATCTTGAGGTTTCTGGCTTTCGTTCCAGCATCCTTGTTGGCAGCGACTTCAATTTCAATCTGGCTTCGAGGTGGCTCAAAGCCATAATCCTTGCCGGCAGCAAGGTTGCCCGACTTGATTGCGTCTGCAACCTTTTGCGCGTCTTCAATGTTCTGCTCGTAATTCGTCGACTGGACAGCTGACAGGAGGTTGTTGACCGTGTCTTGATCGGGTCGCGGTCCTGTCGGCTCGGTCATCTTCCAATTTGCAGTCGAGTTTTCGCGCTGAAAAACAAACTTGCCGGCTTTGTTTTGAACTGTGAGCTTCAAAACATCCTTGGTCTCGAAATCAACAAGTTTGACTTCCTGCTTTTTGCTCGCTTGCTCTTTTTCCGAATAGTAATCATCGAACGCAATTCCACCCCAGATGGCGGCCCCCACGGCGATAGCCGCCGTGAGTTTGACCCATGTCTTCATGCAGACCTCCGACGAACGTAAATGTACAAGCCGGAAAGTGCTGTCAGGAGCGGAAGAATAAATGCAAAAAGGAGAACGTAGTTGCCAGGGTTACGTTCCATCTTGAAACGCTTCGGCGCAAAATCCTTGGTCGGGATGCTGATAAGATCCTTTTCCTTGTAAAGATGCGCGACAGCAAGCGGGATCAGATTTGAAGTCGTTGGGATCATGCGCTCGTACGCAACGGTGTCGAAACCAATCACAACAACTTCGGAGCTCTGCTTGTCCTTGTTCGCATCGTTGCCGTCCTTGCCGCCGGTCGACAGGTTGCCTGCACCGTCTTTGGCTGCCAGCGTCGCACTCGGAATGCCTTCGGCCAATTTGGCAGGTGCTTCGATCTCAACATCCAATGCCACCGGCCAGGTTTTCTTCGGGTCAAAACCAGCGTTGGGGGTCAAACGCAAGTCGCCTTCCAGAGGCAAACGATTGCGTTGATCTTCGGTGAGTGTGACAGGTGCAGCATGCATTGCGCTGATCAAGTTCGTACCCTTGAGCTTGAGCACGTTTGCATCGCCAGCTGGGGCAGTGAACACCATCGCACGTGCACCGTCGGCAAGACCAATGTCACCAGCTCCGAACACCTTGGTGATTTCAGATGCACGCGAGAATTCACCGACTGCGATGGGCGGACGGATGGGATCAATTTGAGCCAGCTGGGCCCCGAATGCGGTTGCGCCCTGGTTTGATGTGAGGAGCGTCGGATCAAGTCGAATGCCAAGCTCCTCAAACAATTTGGGCATGCCTGGATCACGGTACGGATTCAGCACCAGAATCAAACGGCCACCACGCGCCAGGAACCTGCGCAGCATGTTTTCGACGATTGTCGAATACGGACCTTTGGCTGGGCCGGCGACCACAAGCTGTGCATCTGCGGGAAGCTCGTCTGTGTATTTGTGATTGACCACTTCATACGCCCGGCTGCGCAGGATTTCGGCGACTGCATAATAGTTGCGGTTGCCTTCCATCGACGTCGCGTGTTCGCCGTTGCCGGTCAGGAAATACACGGTCCGCTTGGACTTGGTGAGTCCCAGAATGGCGTTGGTCAATTTGCTTTCGGTGACGCTGCCCGTGACTTCATTGCGGTTGTTGTCTTTGGTGAGCAACACCAAACGACTGAAACCGGTTGGGCGAACCTGCTGAAGCGCAGCGCGGTCGCTCAGATTGAGCGCAAAATGCTGAATTTTGTCGGACTTCTCGGAGTACAACCGGCGCAACTGCGCATTCTCGTCACAATAGCGCTCGCGGGGGTCCTGCGAAGGAATGCAGACGATTTGAATTTCCGTCTTGAGTTCCCTGAGAATATTTGTGGTTTCGCTGCTGAGTGAGTTCACTTGGCGCTGAGTCAAATCGAACGTTTTGGTGAAACGTTCACGGTTGAGAAGGACAGCCATGCCGCCAATGATCACAATACCTGCAACGCTCCACAGAACCGCAAGGCCGAACGCTTTCGGAGCGTAGCGTTCAGTGTCTGCAGAATTGACTTTCTCTTCAGAGGCACGGTCAGACCACGGGAAAACGACTGTAATCAGCGCAATCGCACATGCTGCAAGCAAACCAATAGGTAACTGCGGAAGCAATGCGGACAGGTTGGTCCACAAGAGGACAACCAAAAAAGTCGCAAAAATCAAACCAATGGATATCTCGAGACGATATTTTTTCATTTCAAACTCTCCAACGCTTGGTTTCAACAACCAAACGGCTCAAGAATAGGAAGATTGCAATGATCGCAACATAGATTGCCACCGAAGAAGTCTTCAGGATTCCGCGCGAAAGCTCATTGCCAAGATCGAGGATGTTTACCGAGCGCTGATACCATTCCGGTGCACCCTTGATGTAGGCACTGAACAAGAAAAGGATGATGAAAAACACAGAACCAAGGTAACTGATGACTGCGTTTTGGGTCAGCGATGAAATGAACAAGCCAATCGAAACGATTGCGGCAATATTGAGAACCAACCCAAGATATCCAGATGCCATCACCTTGAAATCAGGTTCTGCAAAGACCGTGACGTACAACGGATAGATGAGAAGAAGCAGGCTGATGACTGCAAAATAGAACATGATGCCAAGGAATTTGCCACCGACAATTTCGCCTGATGTGATGGGTGCACCGGCCTGAAGCCTGAACGTTCCCTGGGCCAGCTCTTCGCTCATCACCCTCATGGTGAAAATCGGAATAACAAAGATGTTGATGTAGTTCAGAAAGCCGATGATGCTTCCCATGATGTCGGCAACCGGATCAACCGCTTCGCCGCGCATAAGAAGTTGGCCTGTGACGATTGTGAACAGCAAACCCGACACGAGAAACAAAATGCAGGCCGCAATCCAACCCACGGGCGTGCCAAGAAATCCGCGAAAATCGCGTTGAGCAATGGTCAATGCGGCTTTCATGCCTGTCCCCCAACGAATGAATTCTGGTTTTTGATGGCATTGAAGAAGAGCGATTCAAGACCGGTGCGATGCTCGTACACACTCGTCAAGCCGAAGCCTTGCTGCACAAGCTGGCTGTTGACCTGCGCGATGTTGGACAAACGTGCGTCGCCGTAGAAGTCGTCCTTGAAGTTGACAAGCACACTGTTGGTCTTTTCGGCGAAGACCTCGGCCTTGGCAACAAACGTCTTTTCCTTGAACCACGACAATGCGCTTTCGGTTTTGTCGGCGAAAGAAAAAATCATCGACGGCTTGGTGCTCCCGGTGTCGGCAAGTGAAGACTGGGCAGCAATTTGTCCTTGGCTGATGATAATCACGTCATCGCAGGTTGCCTGGACCTCAGACAAAATGTGCGAACTGAGAATCACGGTCCGGTCTTTGACCAACTTACGGATGAGTCCACGGATCTGGACGATTTGGTTTGGATCCAAACCCTCGGTTGGCTCGTCGAGAATCAACACTTTTGGCTGATGCACCAGAGCAGAACACAGCGCAACGCGCTGGCGATATCCCTTGGAGAGATTCCCGACCAAACGTTGAGCCACATCGGTGACGTCGCAGTCAACAAGCACCCGCTCAACAGCAGACTTGCGCTGAGCGGACGGGATATTTCGAAGTTTTGCGACAAAAGTCACAAAATCGATCACCGTCATTTCGCGATACAAAGGAGGATTGTCTGGCAGATACCCGACAACTTCCTTCACTTCGCGTGTCTGGGTGACAACGTCAAAGCCACAAATTTTGGCAGTTCCGTCGCTCGGCCCCAAGAGCCCTGCGAGAATATCCATTGTGGTCGACTTGCCGGCGCCGTTCGGGCCCAAAAAGCCACACACGCGGCCTACGCCAACTGAAAAGTTGAGACCATGCAAAACCTTCCGCTCTCCATAGAGCTTCACAAGGTCCTTTACCTCGATCATTGAGCCTCCTAACCTAAGAAAACCTGAGGTGAGCTTTGTGTTACGTAGTTCTTTTCCAAAGCGCCGTGGATTATACGCTCGCATCGAATTGTCAGTCAAATTTACAACACAGGACACACTGCCCATCGAGCCATGCCGCACTGCTCGGTTAGACTGAGGACTGCCCCCATCCTCAGTCACAGGGTTGAAGATATGAACAGGCGGAAATTCGGCGACAAGTCGCTGTCAAAGCAGGTAGCAGAGCTCAATAAAAGAGCAGTTGCGCAGAACAAGGTTGTCAGTCTTGACGACTACAGAGCTGCTTCTCGCCGTCTTGAAAGCAAGACGATTCTCGTCGTGGATGACGAATTGGTCATGCGCAATGCGATCAAGAGAATCTTTGAAAAAGACAATTATCGCGTACTCGTTGCAAAGGACGCCATGGAGTTGTCCAAGATCATCGAAGACACCCGCATTGATTTGATTCTTCTCGACATCAATCTTCCATGGGTGGATGGCTACGAGCTTTGTGGTTTGCTGAAATCCAAGCCGATGCTCAAGGATTTGCCTGTGGCATTCATCTCTGGCAACAAAACAGAAGAAGACATCCGTCGCGGATTCGAAGCAGGCTGCGATGAATACATCACCAAGCCATTCGACATCGACGAAATTCAGCGCACCGTAAGGGATTTGCTCAGCAGGACTGGTTGAACATGGCAAACGCTCAAAAAAGTATTCTGGTCTTGAAATTCGGGGGAGCTGCAGTGAGCTCCCCCGAACGTTTTGGTGAAATCGCGCAAATCATAAAGGCAAGGGCTACCACAGGCGCACAGCTGGTGGTGGTAGTCAGCGCGATGGGCGACAGCACAGATGAACTCATTGCGTTGGCAAAAAAGGTTCATCCCAAGCCACCCGAAAGAGAACTCGACATGTTGATTTCAGTGGGTGAGCGGATCAGCATATCGCTCCTCGCCATGGCACTCGAACGCGTCGGGCTTCACGGCGTGAGCCTCACCGGCAGCCAAAGCGGAATCATCACCAACGAAGCTCACACCAATGCCAAAATCCGAGAAGTCAGACCGCAGCGGATTCTTAAAATCCTCGAACAAGACAAGATCGCGATTGTGGCTGGTTTTCAAGGAATGTGTCTTGAAACCGGAGACATCACAACCCTGGGTCGAGGCGGCTCAGAC
>JBDLRR010000010.1:0-3718 GCA_039799985.1 Pseudomonadota bacterium
CTGTTCGCGAAGCAATTGTTCTTGATCGAACGCCGCAAGCCTTGCGAGCATATCACTAATGTCACCTTCCATGAAATCGCCGATCGCATGGGTTGTGAAATTGATACGGTGGTCGGTCACACGGCTCTGGGGAAAATTGTAGGTCCGAATTCGCTCGGAGCGATCACCGCGTCCGACTTGCGATTTTCTTTCGGCAGCAAAGGCCTTCTCCTGCTCGATTTGCGCCTGTTCAAGTAATTTTGCTTGCAGAATTTTCATCGCTTTGGATCGGTTTTTGATTTGTGAACGTTCATCCTGACAGGCTACAACCAGCCCTGACGGAAGATGCGTGATTCGAACAGCGGAGTCAGTCCGGTTGACATGCTGCCCGCCTGCGCCACTCGCGCGATAGGTATCAATGCGCAGTTCGGTTTCATTGATGTTCACTTCAACGTCTTCTGCCTCAGGCAACACGGCAACGGTCACCGTTGAAGTATGCACACGCCCTTGACTTTCGGTGGCGGGAACCCGTTGAACACGATGCACGCCACTTTCGTATTTGAGAGTCCGATAGACGTTTTCACCAGAAACCAAAGCGATGACTTCCTTGACACCACCGAGCTCGTTTTCGTTCAACGACATCAGTTCGAGTTTGAAACGCTTTCGCTCGCAATAACGCGAGTACATGCGGAAGAGTTCCCCGGCAAAAAGGCCTGCCTCGTCGCCACCGGCACCAGCGCGAATTTCCAAAAACACGTTGCGGCTGTCGTTGGCATCCTTTGGAAGCAACAAAATTCGCAACTCGTGTTCTTTGGCACTGAGCATGGAACGCAATTCAACAAGTTCTTCAGCGGCGAGTTCGGCAAATTCAGGACCACCTTCGTTCAAAAGATGTTCGGAATCGTCAATCTGCTTTTGTATCGATTTGTAAATGCGAAACTCGGAAATTGTATCGGTAAGCTCGGAATGTTCTTTGCTGAGCTTCCGGAACTCCGATGCGTTGCCCGACACGGATGGCTGCTGGAGCAAATTTTCGATTTCCAAAAACCGCCGCTCGAGGCGAGCGAGTTGATCCACCAGCGCCATGCGGAAACCTTCTGGAGTGTGTCAGAAAACATCAAAGCCGGCCCCAAGGACCGGCTTTGTACTGCTTCTATTGAACTTACTTGGCAGGAGCCGCAGCAGCAGTCTTGCCATACTTGCGGTTGAAGCGCTCAATACGGCCGGCTGTGTCCACAACCTTGTGCTTGCCCGTGAAGAACGGGTGGCAGTTCGAGCAAATATCAACCTTGAGCTGGGGTTTCACACTGCGGGTCTGGAAAACGTTTCCACAAGCGCAAGAAACCTCACAAGGAGCGTACTTTGGGTGAATAGAATCTTTCATGGCGGAACCTCATTTTGAGCCAGTGGCGTGTACACCAGCAGTCGAACCTGAACTGTGCGGGCAACCCAAGACTGAAACCAGTTTCAAAAGATGCCCCAGAGCCGAGCGGAGGTAGCACAGAGGCTAGAGGGGGTCAACAGGGTTCTCAAAGCCAGTGATAAGTTTAAGTGACTATTTTACACTTGACCTCTTTTCAGGTATCGAAAACTCAAGAATAAGGCTATTCGACGACCGAGGTTTTATCCTCCAGAGGGGGCCCCAGAATGACGCTCGTTTATTTCTTCGGACAGGGCAAAGCAGACGGCAACGCACAGATGAAGGCTGAACTGGGCGGCAAGGGTGCAAACCTTGCGGAAATGACTTCTCTGGGGCTTCCGGTACCCGCCGGATTCACGATCTCGACCTCCGTTTGCATGAACTTTCTTGCCACAGGTGAAAAGTTCCCTCCCCATTTGGAAAAAGAAGTTGAGGCCGCGCTGAGCAAAATGGAAACGGTCATGGACGCCAAATTCGGCAGCAATGACAATCCGCTGCTCGTGAGCGTTCGATCGGGCGCTCGCGTGTCGATGCCCGGAATGATGGACACCATTCTGAATCTTGGACTCAATGACAAAGCCGTTGAAGCGCTGGCCCGGAAGTCGGGCAACACTCGTTTTGCCTACGACAGTTATCGGCGCTTCATTCAGATGTTTGCCAACGTCGTGAAAGGCCTTGATTCACACATTCTTGAAGACGCGCTTGAAAACCTGAAACAACATCGCGGAGTGGTAGACGACACCGAACTCAACGCACAAGATCTGCAACATTTGGTCGAAGACTACAAAAATATTTATCTTCGCGAGTTGGGCGAAGCCTTTCCGCAAGATCCAAAAAAGCAATTATGGGCCGCCATTGGCGCAGTTTTTCGCAGCTGGAACTGCAATCGCGCAAAGAAATATCGAGAGATCCACAACATCTCCAATGACTGGGGAACCGCGGTCAACGTCTGTGCCATGGTGTTTGGCAACATGGGCGAAACCAGCGCCACCGGCGTTTGTTTCACACGCGACCCTTCGACAGGCGAGAACATTTTTTACGGTGAATATCTCATCAATGCCCAGGGCGAAGACGTGGTTGCGGGAATCAGAACTCCCAAACCATTGCCGACACTGATGAAGGAAATGCCCGACGTTTATGAACAACTCAACGGTGTGCGGCGCATCCTTGAAAGCCATTACCGGGACGTTCAGGACATTGAATTCACCGTGCAGCAAGGCAAAATGTGGTTGCTGCAAACCCGCAATGCCAAGCGCACAACGCAGGCAGCGTTGAAAATCGCCGTCGACATGGTCGGTGAAGGATTGCTGAGCAAGAAAGAAGCCATTCTGCGCGTGAAACCCAACGAACTCGAAAAACTGCTGCATCCTACCCTCGACCCGCGGGCACATCGGCAAGTGATTGCCAAAGGATTACCTGCATCACCGGGAGCATGTTCTGGCCGGGTTGTGTTCGACTCGAAAGATGCCGAAGCTTGGGCCGCGCGCGGAGAATCGGTTGTTCTGGTGCGTGATGAAACGTCGCCCGAAGACATCGGCGGCATGCACGTTTCCAAAGGATTCCTGACCGCGCGCGGGGGTATGACCTCGCACGCTGCCGTTGTGGCGCGGCAAATGGGCAAGTCCTGTATTGCCGGTTGTGGCGCGTTGCAGATTCACGCCCGCAACAAATATTTGCGCATCGGCAAACTCGAAGTTTTTGAAGGCGACTGGCTGACACTCGACGGTTCATCCGGCGAAGTGATGCTGGGCAAGGTCAATACGCGTGAAGCAGATCTGAGCCCGGAATTCGCAACCTTCCTGGCTTGGGCAAAGGAACTTGGCGAAATGAATGTGCGCGCTAATGCCGACACCCCGCGAGATGCGATTGCAGCGCGTGAATTTGGAGCCGAGGGCATCGGTCTTTGCCGCACTGAACACATGTTCTTTGATGAAACACGCCTGCCCGTGGTGCGCGAGATGATTCTGGCACAGAACCGTGAAGAACGTGCACGCGCGTTGGCCAAATTGCTTCCCTTCCAAAGAGAAGACTTCGTCGAAATCCTCAAAGCCATGGCTGGTTTTCCGGTGACCATTCGACTGCTCGATCCGCCGTTGCATGAATTCCTCCCACAAACCGACCGCGACATTCAGGCGCTGGCGGGTCAGATTGGCATGAAGGCCGAAGAAATCCGCACCCGGGTTGCACAATTGCATGAAGCCAACCCCATGCTTGGACATCGCGGATGCAGGTTGGGAATCAGTCATCCCGAAATCTATGAAATGCAGGTTTGTGCGATTGCTGAAGCCACGGCTCAGCTGCATGCGGAAGGCATTGATG
>JBDLRR010000011.1:0-2558 GCA_039799985.1 Pseudomonadota bacterium
TTCTTCGCCATGTTGCGCTCTGTTCGGTTGCGATGGCAGCTGTGGCCTGCTCAAAAAAGAAGGCACCAGAGCCGACTCTTGATTCCAAGGCAGCTGCGGCTGCAGCTCCTGCTGCTCCGGCTCCTGTAGCAACGCCAGCCGCTGCTGCACCAGCGTCTGCCGCTCTCGATACCGCTGAATTTGCTTCGGAAACTGTTTATTTTGATTTCGACAGCTACACAGTGAAAGCCTCTGAGGCTGACAAGCTCAGAAAACTTGCTGCGGTGGTCAAGGCAAACAAAGGCGCTCCTGTAAAGGTTCAAATCGAGGGTCATTGCGATGAGCGTGGCTCAAACGAGTACAACCTCGCTCTGGGCGAAAAGCGCGCTCGTGCCATTCAAGATGCATTGGCAGCAGAGGGTGTGCCATCGGGAACATTCACGACCATCAGCTACGGCGAAGAACGCCCAGCAGTTGAAGGACACGATGAAGCTGCGTATTCAAAGAATCGCCGCGGCGAGTTCAAGAAACTCTAATTTCCTCGGTTTTTATTCGAGGTTCGGTTTCTTATAAGTTGGTCAGCTCTTTTTTGAGCTGGCCAATTTCTTTTGAAATGTAATCGATTTCGGTGGCAAGCTCTTTGGCCTTTGCTTCCGAGTCTGCCAGCAGTCGACAATTGCTGCTGTTGTGGGTGGTTCCTGGTGGAAAATTTTCGATAATCCATTGGAGAGTTTTCTGAGCTGCATTGACAGCTGCCTGGGGGCCCGCGATTGCGCCTCCAATCGCCGCTGCGATTCCTGTTGCCAGTGCACTCGACAATGCTTTCCATCGAGCCTCTTTCACAGCATCAACGGCCTCATTGTTCTCGCAGCTC
The DNA here is from genome assembly GCA_039799985.1 of Pseudomonadota bacterium. Taxonomy (GTDB): domain Bacteria; phylum Bdellovibrionota_B; class Oligoflexia; order Silvanigrellales; family Silvanigrellaceae; genus RFOM01. Next base: position 854 of record JBDLRR010000011.1, read on the forward strand.
TTCTGCGCGTTAAGTGAGATTGTCATTTGTTTCCGGAATCGAATTGCAACGCCCGCAAGTTGCGATTCCTTTCTTGCCAAGAGGCTCACGATTGATGAGGTCTTCTCATTCACAGTGTTGCGCAAGTCGACGTCTTCCGTGCTCGCTAGCATATACGAGCAAAGCGGCTTCCCGGTTGCAATACTTTCGCGGCATGGATTGAACACATAAAAGTATCGGCCATCGTCGGCTATCGAATCTGTAAATCTGGCACGCAAAACCTTTTCACCCAGCAGACGACAAGAAGTCGTCGAACCGAGTGCATCTTCCCAGGTGGCTCGCATTTCCAATGGATGGCTTTCAAAAATCACTCCGGAAGGGCTGCGCATGATTTTGCCGGTGGGTCCACGCAGTTGAAAGTTAGAATTGCAACGCAGAACCATAGCATAGTCACTGTTTTTAAAATCAATGTCTGCGATGGCATCGAGGCTTGTGACCGCTGTCTTCAATTTCGTCAATTCCAGTCGGGCCGGCTTTGAATCGTACATCTCCGACATTGCATCAGCCGATTTCGAGGCGCGTTCTTCTGATTTTTTTTTACCACTTGCATCGGAACCGCATCCGGGAATCCACAAAAGAAATGCGACGTTCAAGAGTCGTAAAATTTTCAAAGGTAATGTGTTCTTCAAGGCTGCACCTCCCTTGGCAGTGGGAGTTCAAGCCGCACAGCATCGTCAAGGTCGGAAGCCAAAGAGATCTGTAAGGACTGGAGTTTGAGAAGTTCGCTTGAAGCTGCAATCCGGATTTCCTCGGCTGTCGAACAGGTTTCTTTGAAGTCATGTTGGTTCGTGAACAACCATGAAAGAATGCGAGTAACTGCTTGGCCACTTTTCTGAACTTCGGTTGTCGGCTGCCAGATCATCCTGATTTTTTCGGACCACGATTTCGCTGACGTCTCTGTTGGACCAAATACTTCAAATACTATTGCGCTTCCCATTCCAACAAGATTGAGCAACAAGCTCCGTATTATTTGCCTTGTGGCTTTGTTCCATTCTGACTGTCCGCAGGTGTCCAGCGCGAGAGCCAATTGTCGGGCTCGTTCTGGAAATGTAGATGATATTCCTGAGATCATGAGCATCTTTTTGTTGATCCGCTCAAGCATTTGTTGCTGATTTTCTGAAAACTTGTTCCGGTAGCCTTGCAAAATATCACTGGCAACAACCGCGTCACTGCAGACTTGTTGGTCATGTTGATCGGCAGCCAGACATGCGCGCATCAACCATCGAAAACTTCCACTTGGAGCCGAGCTGTCGAGAAATTCGAATTGCGCTTGTGAAGCAGCAGTCTTGACGCATTTTTTTTCAATATCATCCCAGAATTTGTTTCTCGAAAAATAAGCCTTTGCCGAGTCTTTTGATGAAAGAGCAGACTGGCTTTCATCATAAGACTCAACAAGTCCTTCAATTGTTTGAGTGCTTTCGCATCTGAAAATCTGAAAGAAAATGTCTCGATTTGTAACTGAAATTGGAGATATCACAGGTACTTCATTGTTTTTGATCTGTGCGATTCCGACGGTCGGTTTCTGCTGGCTGTAGAATTGGTTCAGATATTCTTTTGCAGAGCTTCTGTTTCGACCCAGTTCAGCATTCGCATCAGAACTGCCTTCGGCTTTATGGGGCGGCGTCTCGACGGCGGTGAACTTTGTCTCTCCACACGACGAAAGAAT
>JBDLRR010000012.1:0-5380 GCA_039799985.1 Pseudomonadota bacterium
AGTCGTCTCCACGTTTACGGCTGATGGTGACAACGTCATCGGTCTGAAAATTGTGTAATTTTGGAGGTGGAACACGTCGGATCGATTTCAGCTCGCCGTCGTTGGAACGGTAGCTGACAACGTAAGGCGCGCGACTCCCATCAACCTTCGTGGCCATAAAAAAACCCCGATCTGCTGATCGAGGTATCGGAAACTAATCGATGGACCTGAAGAACTTAGATGATTTCGCGGCCGGCAATGGTGCCAGCTGTGCGGCTTGAGCATCCACATGTTCTGTTGCCTGCGGACTCAAACGGAGCTCCGCACGCAATACACCGACGAACTTTGATGACGATGGGCGACAAACCTGCCAAACGACGGGCAATATTCTTTTGCTCAATATCTTTGACTACGCTGGGAGGCAGAGTCTTGATTTTGAGACCATCCGAGGTCGACGGATCAGTTATCTCGGTCGAGCCCAGAAGGTCACCCGACAATGAACCTGAAGACGCCGATTCGCTGCTCAAGTTATTGAATTTTCCACTAAACATAAGTCTCCCTCGTACGTTGTCTGCCACCTTCCACCGAAGGCTGCTGAGTGCCAGCATGCAAAAGGCATGCCGAATTTTGTGGCTCCGTATGTTTTGTCAAAAACGCCGCTTTCAACTGAAAAGCATGGGACTTACGTCGTCCAAAGGTGTCAATCTTAATCCCAAGGTGTATTCTGGGAACTCGACATGTTGTTTGATTGCTTTACACAGCGTCCACGGATTAGCCACTGGTCAATGAATACTTGAGTGTCGGTGGCAAATCATTGATCAAAGTCATCAGGAAGAATGATAGTAAACACTCTAAAATCAAGAATAACAGCAACACGACTCGCCTGCCTGTCGATGTTGCTCGTGATCGCAGCAGCTGCCTGCACCACTCCGTGGTGGAACACAAAAGAATCCGACAGCGACAAAGACCCCTTCGCAAATGCGGGCGATCTCCTTGATCAGACCAGCAAAAATCCGATCCTGACTCTGACAGCAGACGACTTTCAGGGAGTCACTTCGCGCGGGGCACCTGTCCAATGGCAACCACTCATTATGCCAATGCGAAGTGGATTTTCCCTTACAGACAGGCATTTTGCCCTTGGAATTACCGGCTCACTTGGAAATATCGACGGACGCCTGCCTGCACCGGGCCAGTGTCAGATACTGTCGAATTCATCGACAGCAACAATCACTGAGCACCAGGAATCGTCGGCCATGGGCCAAAGCGAAATTGAGCTCCTGAATCCCGATGGCGAGCGGATTCGCGGGAGCGGCGGTCAGCTGTTCATGATCCACGACAACATTTCCAGATTCGTCAAGGCAATCGGCTTTTGGGATGACGAAGGTGTTGCTTCCTGCAGGTTGCCACCCGGACGCTGGTTGGTTTCAACAGGCTTCGGCGAGGCGCGTACCCACAAACCCTTCACTGTTGCACTCAACCAAGAAGCGAAGGTCTCGGTGCGCACACACGTGCGAGCAAAACTGATCATCAAAATCGGAAAAGAAACCGGCCTCCAATTTGGGGATCTCATGCGCATTGGCAGAGTGAGGGTTCAACAACCTGCGCCTCAAGCGGCTGGTCTATTGCCCGAAGTACCTCTGCTCATACCTGATGACTTGATGCGGATTGTCTTGAGTCCATCCGAAAACAAAGGTGTGCGGGAGTACTTGTTGACCTCGCTTCTGTTGCAGAGACCAGAATTTTCGATGCCATTGGAACCCGGAGAATATGCCATCGGGATTTGGCGCGACGGCAATATCAAGACATGTGTTTCCAGGCTTCAAATCAAGCCCGCAGACATTGCCGTGCTGGCTTGCGATCCTGCAATCAACACATCACCGCAAACCGACAAACCCGGAACGATGGACTCGCAGTTTTCTGTCAATGCAACAGACGTGCCCGCAAGAACGATCGTCTTCGACGGAAGCTTCATGCCATCTCGTCTTCTGGGACAAAGTTCTTTCCGTGCATGGATGTCGAAAAGCGGGGTCAATCGATTTTTGCGCGCCGGTCGGATGCTCGACACACAACAGCAACAACTGCAATTTCTGCTCCAACCGCTCATGCAAGCTGTCAACGTGGATGCCATTATTGCTCCAGATGGTCCCTTTGTTGGCGACTTCAGATTGACTCAAAATTTGGAAACAGATGATCAAATGGGTCGATCTGCATTCGCACGTTTGCTGTTTGCTCAGTCTGGGATGAACCTGGACTCGCTCCTTGGAAGAATTTTCAAACCCATATTTTCAAATACAATTCCTATTGCCGGGACCTCGGAACGGGGACTGCTCGAAGGGGTTGTTCCGCTGACGTTTCGCACACACATGCGAAGCACAGGCATTCGCTCATTTCGTTCAGAAGAAACCGAAGCTTTTGTCTCGAACGGAAGTCAGATTGAGTGGATAGAACCTTTGCCGGCATCTTCGGGAACACCGCTCAAGCTGGGCCCTCAGCAAAGAATCAGAATGAGGCTCAGAGTCCCGCCAGAGGACACGACCGAATTTCTCACCATGTTTGTCAATGGAGAAAGATACAAGCAATGGGCGGTGCCCGTCAGCCCTTTCAAGAACATGGTGAGAACCCTCGAGATTGACGAAAAGGTCGCGCTCACCAAAGATTTTTATCTTGGCTTTGCATCCTGGGGAAAAAACTATCTTCCCGAATTCATGTTTGGAGTAAAACAACTCCCGGCAGTCGGCTTCACAAGACTTTATTGTGTCGACCTGAATGAAAACTCGGTCTGCGATCGGCAATAAGGATCAATCATGTTTGTTCATGAACGTGTTCGAGAAGATTATGAGCAGAGGGACAGCTTTCTTTGTCAAACGGTGAACCTGCGCAACCTGGCAGGCTTGATAGATCACACACTCCTCAGGCCCGATGCTGTTCAAGAATCATTTGACGTACTTTTGAACCAGGCCGTCGAGTATAAATTCAGGTCAATTTGCATTCCGGGCTCTAGAATTGAACAGGCGGTCAACCAACTGCAACGAATATCGCAAACCGGTTCCAATCCGGTTCTTTGCACAGTGGCGGGTTTTCCGAACGGTTACAATCAAACCAAAGCAAAGGCCGCCGAAATTCTTGAATGCGAAAATCAGGGAGCTTGGGAATTCGATTACGTGCAGAACATCGGCCGCGCACGCGAGGCCGATTGGCAGTGGCTGGAACAAGAAGCCAGAGAACTTGTTTATGCTGCGAAGGGTAAAATCGTCAAAGTCATCCTCGAGACTTCTATGCTGAGCGGTGATGAAATTTATAATTCGGCACTGGCTGCTGCGCGCGGCGGAGTTCATATCCTGAAGACCTCCACTGGTTTTGGATCACGAGGTGCAAGCCTGGATGACGTGAGAATTCTTCGCTCGGTGGTGGAACAATTTAAAAAGGAAAGTGGGCTAGTGCTTGGCATCAAGGCCAGTGGTGGCATCAAAAGCAGTGAGGATGCAGTGAACCTGGTGCGTGCTGGTGCGACCCGGCTTGGTACAAGCTCTGGCGTGGCAATCATCAGTGGGTCGCTTGCAGACGTCAATTCCAATTATTGAAATTTGAACCGAACGCGAAAATGAAGGGTTGTTTAAAATGTTTCTTCCGCAGGAAATCATCCGAAAAAAACGCGACAAGATTCCGCTGAGCAAAGAAGAAATTGATTTCTTTGTATCCTCATTCGCCGGCGGCACAATTCCTGACTACCAAATGGCTGCCCTCGCAATGGCGATCGTGCTGAATGGAATGAATGCTGAAGAAACCGCGCATCTACTGACAACCATGATTCAAAGCGGCGATCGCATGGACTGGAGCCAATTGCGCAAGCGCGGAATACCCTGCGTAGACAAGCACTCCACCGGGGGTGTTGGCGACAAAACTTCGCTTGTGATTCTCCCCCTGCTGGTTGCTGATGGACTTGCGGTCCCGATGGTGGCGGGTCGGGGTCTGGGTCACACAGGCGGAACCGTCGACAAATTGGAAGCAATACCTGGATTCATGGCGCAACCCAGCGCGGAGCAATTCAAAACCTGGATGCATGCACGTGGAGGCGCCTTTGGTGCCCAGACAGACCGATTTGTGCCGGCGGACAAAAAACTTTATGCACTGCGCGACGTCACCTCGACAGTCGAGAGCATTCCTCTGATCACTGCAAGTATTATGTCGAAGAAATTGGCTGAGGATCTGGATGCACTCGTGCTCGACGTCAAGTTTGGTTCGGGAGCTTTTTTGCAATCCATGGAAAGGGCAGAAGAGCTCGCACAATCGCTTGTGAATGCTGGAAAGATGGCCGGCTGCAGAGTTGAGGCGGCGTTGACCAACATGGACGAACCACTCGGTCGTGCCGCGGGACATGCCTGCGAGGTCGCCGAATGTCTCGATATCCTCCAGGGTGTTGGAGCGCCTGACACGCGTGAATTGAGTTTGCAATTGGCAGCCCGTGCCGCCGTTTTGGGTCATCAAGACAAATCACCCGATGCTCACCAACGTGCCTATATGCGCATGAAAAACCACCTGCAAAGTGGTCGGGCCTATGAAGTGTTTCTGGATATCGCAGTTCAACAAGGCGCACATTTGTCGGCCTTGGATCGCTCAAACACTGAGTGGATCGACGCTGGGGTTGTCGATATCCCGGTTTTCAGTCCAGACAAAAAGAAACAACGTGTGTCGGCAATCAACACCCGCGAGCTTGGACTGCTGCTCATCGAAATGGGCGCAGGAAGAATGAAAAAAGAGGATGCCATCGATCACAAGGTGGGCATCGTTCATCTCAAAAAAGTTGGCGAAACCGTCGATTCACGCGAACCGCTCTGTTTCCTCAGATTGCGTAAAAACGATGTCCGGGCAGACAAATTTCAACGGACGACGATTGATGCATTCACGCTTGCGGAAGAAAATTCAAAAACTGAAGCAAAGCCACTCATTGCCAAATGGATTAAGTAAAAAACAAACCTCAAACCACAACAAGTTTGAGGTGATCACCCATCGGTGACGCAAAGAAATCTTCCGCAACCGTTCCCTCAAACATCACAAGGCTTGCACGCCTTCCAACCTTCAACACGCCGTGGGTGTTTTCAAGACCCATTGCGTAGGCAGCGTTGCGGGTGATGCCCGTGAGCACCTCAGGCACCGCAAACCCGCCCTTCACCATTGCAAGGAATGCAGCAAACCAAAGGGAATTGAGTGGTGCACTTCCGGGGTTGAAGTCTGATGCAATCGCCGCGCGAACTCCGGCCGAACGCAATTTTCGGCCTTCGACGTAGGCAATATTCGAAAAGAAACTCGTCAATGGCAACACGACAGGCATCACACCCAACGCCTGTAGCCTGACCAGATCGGAATCGGTTGCATACTGGAGATGATCGACACTCAAAACCCG
>JBDLRR010000013.1:0-11229 GCA_039799985.1 Pseudomonadota bacterium
GGTGTCGATGGACAGTGGGGCCGTCGACGACAAACCGCGCTTCTCTCGCACCTGGAGCACGCGAACCATTTCATTGTAGCCAGATCGGAAAACTTCGCGAGCAGGACTGTAATCAAGATCCTTCAACTTGGAATTCAAATCGGAAAGGCTTTTTGAATCCCAAAACTCCTGCATGAAATCATCTGACATGATCTGCAAATGTCGCAGAGCTCGCCAGCGTTCAAAAATGACCGCCCAGGTTGCAACAGACAAAAGAACCAACAAACCCAAGATGGTGATACCCACAGGGCCACCATTGGTGATGATGGAAAGCCAATTCACGGAATCAAGATTCGCTGTGTCCGCCATTGTGACTCCTCGCACATTTTTTTTGAGGGCAGGGCTTTAAAAATCCTGCATGCCCGGCACCAATCCACGGTCGACGCACAGTTTCAGAACTGCACGCACCACCGCGGCCGGCTCGAGCTCTGTCGAATCCAAAAGCACGGCATCTTCTGCTGCCCGCATCGGAGCCACAAGACGATTGGCATCACGCGCATCACGCTCGTGAATTTCGCGAATCAACTCATCCAGACTGGGTTCCAGGTTCTGGGATCGCAATTCCTCCAACCGCCGCTGGGCTCTTTGCTCGGGCGACGCTGTCAGGAATATTTTCAGTGGTGCGTCAGGAAATACAACCGTCCCCATGTCACGTCCGTCCACAACCGCCCCATTGCAATCCAGAACGACTTTCCTTTGCACAGGCAAAAGGCGTCGACGGACGAGCTCGTCCTGTGCAACAACGCTGGCTTGTTCAGAAACAAAAGGGGTTCTAATTTCGTGGGTTATCTCGCGATCACCAAGAAAAACCCGACCGCTTCGGGGATCCTGACGATACCGCTCCGACAAAAAAGCGACGAAACGTTCAATTGAACCACGATCCTGGACTCCAGTTCCTGCCTCAAAAAGCATCAGAGCAAGTGTCCGATAAATGGCACCCGTCGTCACATAAATCCATCCCAGGCGATTGGCCAGCATCCGCGAGACGGTGCTTTTGCCTGATCCGGCAGGACCATCGATGGTCACAACTTTAACGGGTTCATCGGCCGAAAGATTCGAATTCATCCAGGTGTGACATCCCCAGCAAAGGTGGTCGAACGCGAGAGTTGTTCCCAGCTTTGCATCCATTCCGTTTTAGGAGCTGCATCTGTTCTAAAGGGTGACACAGGTTCGCGAGCTTCGACACGCCCCATAGCCGCAAATTTTTGATTGCGCTGACGTCTGAGCTGATCGGAGCTCATTTTTCCAAGTTCAAGCAAATGCTTTTCAAGCGTATTGCCGAGCGTGGCAATGGCTTCAGCAGGTTTCCAATGTGCACCACCCAATGGCTCGGGAATAATTTCATCAATCACGCCAAGTCTGAGGGCATTGTCTGCCGTCACACCCAACGCAGCAGCAGCGCGGTCGGCTTGCGAACCATCTTTCCAGAGGATCGAAGCGCAACCTTCTGGGGAAATCACACTGTAGGTGCTGTACTGCAGCATCAGAACGCGGTTGCCCACACCAATGGCCAACGCGCCACCACTGCCACCTTCGCCCACCACAACCGAAATGATTGGCACGCCGAGATTGAACATAACCATGATGTTCTTGGCAATGGCTTCACTCTGACCACGCTCCTCGGCATCAATACCAGGATATGCACCAGGCGTATCAATGAAAGTAACAATCGGCAGACTGAATCTTTCCGCGAGACTCATCAAACGAAGCGCTTTTCGGTAGCCTTCAGGACGTGGCATACCGAAATTTCTTTTCATATTTTCTTTGGTACCGCGGCCTTTTTGATGGCCCACAAAAACGACCCTGTGACCGCGGAAAGTGCCCAATCCACCAACAATGGAGGCATCATCCATGAAATTTCTGTCGCCCTGCAATTCAATAAAGTCATCGCAAAGCTGATTGACGATATCGAGGGTGTACGGACGATGTGGATGCCGACTGAGCTGTGTGATTTCGTAGGGGGTCAAATTTGAAAAAATTTGCTTTGCCAGAGTTTCAAATTGTTCCTCAAGAATTTTGATTTCCGAGGTCAGTTCGCGCTCATTTTTTCCAACCAACTGAGCCTGACGGGCTTGTGCTCGCAATTCGGCAATACGATTGCTCAGTTCCAACAACGGACGCTCGAGGGGTAAAACCTCCATGGCACAGTCCTCACTTTTTGAATTGCCGTTTCACAGATAGGGCCACAACGTGGTAACAAATCAAGGCAGGGTGGTCAAAAAGGGGGTCCGGGTGGTACAAGAACCGTTGTCGCAAAATCAATCAGTTCGCCGTGGAATGGACGATCTGATTGTCGACACCACCTCGGTAAGCTGGGTAGATGGCCAGCGCGGACGACTCTATTACCGCGGATTCAGAGTCGAAGACCTGGCCCGCAACGCCAGTTTTGAAGAAGTCGCCTATTTGTTGCTTTGTGGACAATTGCCCAACAAACGTCAGTTGTTGGCTTTCACATGGAAATTGCGACAGCTTTCGCACACTCCCGAAAAAATCATCCGCGTCCTGCAGGAGCTTCCCCGCCACACAGCACCTCTTTCTGCTCTGCAAACTGCTCTTGCGGCGTTGGGCTGCACCGATCCTGGCCCAAAATATTCTGAAGACGAGACGTTGCTGGGACTGGCGATGAGGATCATCGTACAGACCCCTATCATCCTTGCTGCCTTCTACAGGCTTCACCAGGGTGCACCCATTTTGTCGGCGCGTGAAGATCTCAGTCACGCTGAGAATTTCCTTTACATGCTCAATGGCCGGGTGCCGAATAAAAAAGAAACACGTGCAATGGAGATCGCCCTCATCCTGCAAATGGATCATGGATTCAATTCGTCTACGTTCACTGCCCGCGCCGTGGCTTCGACGCTGACAAACATGTACGCAGCCACAAGTGCAGCCGTTGGAGCACTGAGCGGACCCTTGCACGGCGGGGCGAGTGAACAGGTTGTTGAAATGCTGGCCGAGATAGAAGACTGGGGAAACGTCGACTCTTATCTTGATCATCTTTTCGCCTCTGGCCGAAAAGTCATGGGAATGGGGCATCGCGTTTACAAGCAAACAGACCCACGTGCAGTGATTTTCGAAGAACTTCTGGAAGAATTGTCTCCGGGTGAAGGAGAAGCAAAAGACATCAGGCTGCTCCGCCACATCGCGCTGCGTGCCAGGAAGCACTTTGAAGAAAAGAAAATGCAAATTCACGTCAACGTGGATTTCTGGTCGGGCGCCGTTTATCGCCGTTTGGGAATTCAGCCTATTTTGTTTCCTGCGATTTTTGCTGCAGCGCGAATTGTTGGGTGGTGTGCCCACATCATTGAATTACGGCAAAACAACCGGCTGTACAGGCCGCTTTCTTCGTATACCGGGCCGATAGATCTTGTCTTCACACCTATCCAAGACCGCAAAGCATGATCCTTGAATTCCTCAGCCTGGCAAGCCAGTGCGTCGCCAGATTTTTGCAATTTCTTTTTTTTATCCTTGAGCTTTTTCCGGTCTCACAGAAAAGCAAAATTTTCATGTCAGAGCGCAAATCCACTTGCTGGAAAAAGGCAATAATTGATGCCAAGAAACGCAAATTGCAGAGTCAGAATCCAAACGCAAAGACTTTTTGGATTCATGTTGCGAGCGCCGGCGAATTGGAACAGATCATTCCCACCTTGCGCATGCTCCACAACAATTTTGGGGTTGTTTTTTTCCTCACTTATTTTTCTCCCAGCGCAATGGCCTTTGTCAAAAATTGCCCCGGTTTGATTGGTGCATCGAGTTTGCCACTCGAAAACAAACAGGCTTTTCAAAGCGCGATTGACTCACTCGACATCACACGCCTGGTGCTGGTCCGCTACGATTTTTGGCCCGCACTGATTTCGACATTCACAAAGAACAACCTACCCGTCTGCATCATGGCGGCAACTCTCAGAAGAGCGCGATCACCTCTGCCCGCGTTCCTGCGCAGCAGTTTGAGAAGACTTTGGTTTGGTTCTGCCGATACGATTTTTCTTGTTGATGCAGATGAGAAAGAACTATTGATTCTGGCAGGAATCTCTGAACAGAAAATTTTCGTGGCGGGCGACGCAAAATGGGCCAGAGCACGCGAACGTGCTGCCGATTTCCATAAAAGAAACACCTCACCACCAATTCAAGCCATTCGTGATTATTTGGCGGCACCGAGCAGAAAAACTTCACGACGTGCCATCGTTTTTGGTTCGCCTCACGCAGAGGAAATTGCGGTATTGCTTCGAGTGCTCGCCGAAAAGCCCAAAGATGTCCTGTTTATTGTGGCCCCTCCCGAGGTGGACGACCGCTCGATTGGAAAACTTGCAAACCAATTTTCAATTGACGGTGTGCGGATCCTCAAAATCAGCGATGCCATTCAAGGGATGTGGCCGGCAGAACTTTGCCTTCCTGAAGAAATTCCATTGGTCATCTTGGATACTTTTGGCCACCTTGCGGAGGCTTACGGAATTGCTGAGGTTGCAGTCGTTGGTGGAGGCTTTGATGGGCAATTGCACAATGTGCTGGAACCCGCCGCACTGCCCGTCGCGACTGTCTTTGGCGACAAAACGGACCGTGCACCAGAAGCGCAAATCTTGCTCACCAATAATGCGGCACTCAGCTTTGCAAAGCCGGAAATGTTGTTTCAATTTCTCCATGGCTGGAGTAACCTTGGTTCAGATGATGCAGAACGCGGCAATTTGCAGCAAAAACTGTTGGCTCTTCGCCTGAACTCAGCATCGTTATTCGCTTCACTGCCCGACACAAGTGAGGTGGTCTGCCGAGCGTTGGCAAACAAAGATGCGCTTGAGGCCCTCTGACTTAAGTCGACAGATTGAACACTTTTTTGAAAGATTGAAAAAAATGGTTGGCAAGCAGTTGATTATCAACGCTTCGGCGTTTGAAACACGCGTGGCAATGATCGAAGGCGGACACGTCGCCGAATATTATATCGAGCGACAAAAAGAGCGCGGGATTGTCGGAAGCATCTTCAAAGGGCGCGTGCTGCGGGTTCTGCCAGGAATGCAGAGTGCTTTTGTGGATATCGGCCTTGACCGGTCTGCCTTTCTCTATGGCGGCGACATTCAACCTCCGGGTGGGCCCTCGAATGAATTGCCGGAGTTTTTCGAGGAAGACGAAAACACCAAACTCACGCCACCCACAGATGACCCAAGCCGCGGCACCAACGCCGATGTTCTCGGTGCACCAACCCCGTCCATGCGTCCGCAGCGATTTTTCAAAATTGCAGACCTGGTGAAAGAGGGGCAGGAGGTTCTGGTTCAGGTTGCCAAAGACTCGATTGGCACAAAAGGTGCAAGAATCACCACCTATTTGAGTTTTCCGGGCCGCTACGTGGTGCTGATGCCCAACATCAATCATATTGGCATCAGTCGCCGCATCATCAACGAAGATGAGCGCAATCGTCTCAAGACAATCGTACAAAGGGTTCGACCCGACGGAATGGGCATCATCGTCCGAACAGCCAGCGAGGGTGTTCCTGAAGAAAAGCTTGTTGCCGACATCGATTTTTTGCTCAAGCTCTGGGAAAACGTCAAAGCAAAGGCCAGCAAGGCTAAAGCGCCGAGCCTCGTGCACGAGGACCTCAACCTTGTCTTTCGTGCGACCCGCGATCTGATTTCCCGCGACCTCGAACGCATCGTAATCGACAACAAAGATGTCTATGAAGATGTTGTCAGATTCCTAAACAGGTTCTCGGTCAAGCTCGGAGCACAGGTCCAGCTCTATCAAAGCGACACTGCCATCTTTGATGCTTATGGCATCGAACTCGAAGTATCGCGCGCCCTGGGTTCAAAAGTCTGGCTCAAGTCGGGAGGATACCTGGTCATCGACAGGACCGAAGCGCTGACTGCGATCGACGTCAACACAGGTCGTTTTGTGGGTGGCAAATCACTCGGCGACACCATTGTCAAAACCAATCTTGAAGCGGTCAGAGAAATCGTCCTTCAGCTACGGCTCCGCAATATCGGTGGAATTATCATTCTGGATTTCATCGATATGGACAGGCCTGATGACCGCGATCGGGTTTTCAATGCACTGCAAGAAGAACTCAAAAAAGACAAAGCCAAGACTTCTGCACTGAGAATTTCTGAAATGGGCCTGGTGCAGATGACTCGCAAACGTACCGAGGAGAGTCTCTCACAGAAACTCTGCACTCCGTGCCCCTACTGTGAAGGCAAGGGCGAAGTGAAGAGCCCAGCCACGGTTGCCTATGACATCATCCGAGAGTTGGTGCGCGAATTCTCAAAATTGCCTGCCGAAAACTTTGTCCTCAAAGCACACCCTCAGGTGATAGATCGCTTGTGCGAAGAAGATGCTGAATTCGTTCAGGACGTTCGTGACAGATTCTCAAAGAAAATTGCACTCAAAACAGCTCCCGAATTTCACCTGGAGCAGTACGAAATTTCGCCCATTCGTTGAGCCCACGCAATGCTTCAGAGCGATGACTCATGCGGTTCTTCTCGGCGAGTGGAATACTGGCAAAAGAAAGCCCGGATTTGGCTCGGGGATAAAACATCGCGTCGTAGCCGTGTCCTTCTCCCACAAGCAATTCTTGTTCAACCGTCGACACTTGGCCTGTGCAAAAACCCATCACAAGATCCAGACGGTAATGAATTTGAGTCTGCAAAAAATGAAGTCGTGTCGCGTATGCTGCCGAGTCGGCAGCAGATATCCTTACCCGCAATTGTTTCATGATTTCGCACTCGACAGACTCCAAATGCAATAAAATCTCGTCATGATTTGTCCATACAGGTGTTGCGGTTGTTGGTGTCGAATCCACTCGACTGGCCACCAACAATGAACAAACAAAATAGGCTGACTCTCTGACTTCCGCTCCTGTGTTGGCGTTCTTGCTCAACAAGTCGATCAGAAATTTCCTGTTCCTTGCATCATCTCTCGGCTCTCCGGCAAAATTTGCAGAATGGACGCCAGGCTTGTTGTCGAACGCGGGCAAGCATAAACCAGAGTCATCGACTAACGCCGAGTCGACACCAAAGCCCGACAAGTCCTCGAGCATTTTGATACTGGCCACCAATTTTCGATAGCCATTTCCAGCAAAAGTCTGTCGATCTTCGATCGGTGTTTGCCAAGAGAACTTCTCTTTCAACAAATCCGAAGCTTTTTTAAGACCAATACATTCCTTGTTGTGCAACGCAAAAGCATGCTCAAATTCGCGCAACTTGCCCGCATTACCAGTTGGAACAAAAACAGCTTCCATTAACAGCCCCTTGTGAACGATTTTGATTTTATCAATTTTTCTTTTAGAAAAAGTGAAAAATCATCTCAAAAAAGACCCTCAAAAAAACCAGCAAAAGCCCAAAAAAGAGGCGAATTGATTTTCTTCTTTCTGGTTCTTCTTATTGATTGATCAATTCCTATTTTTTTAAACTTTCGCCAATTTTTTTTTCATAAAAAAACAAAAACCACCCCGCAGGGTGGCTTCTCAAGACAGTTCCGCAATCGAAAAACGATTAAACAATCGACTTCTGATTCGCTTTTTTCCAGTCTTCCATGAATGATGCGAGTCCCTTGTCGGTGAGCGGATGCTGGTAAAGCGACATCAAAACCTTATAGGGACATGTGGCAACGTCTGAACCAGCGAGCGCTGACTGAATCACATGCTGTGGATGACGAATGCTGGCTGCAAGAATCTGCGTCTTGAAGTCGTAGTTATCGTAAATTTCGCGAATTTCCTGAATCAACTGCATGCCGTCCTGGCTTATGTCGTCCAGTCGACCGACAAACGGCGAGATATATGTGGCTCCACATTTTGCGGCAAGAAGCGCTTGGCCTGCCTGAAAACACAAAGTGACGTTAGTCTTGATGCCACGCGCGCTGAGCGCCTTACAGGCCTTCAAACCTTCAGGATTCAGTGGGAGTTTGATGACAATATTTTCGTGAATCTTAGCCAATACGTCTGCTTCAGCAAGCATTTCGGCAGACGTCATTCCAACCACTTCTGCAGAAATGGGACCAGGAATAAGCCGCACAATCTCGTTCAATAGGGTTTTAAAATCCTGGCCTGACTTCGCGACAAGAGTTGGGTTGGTCGTCACACCATCGCAAATCCCGAGCTCTGCCATATGACGAATTTCTTGAATATCTGCGCTGTCGAGAAAAAACTTCACGGCTGAAAAACCCCTACGTTGTCCAGTGCCATTCCATTCAAGCGCAGCACCTGGATTTTGTTGTTGCTGAACGAACCCGCCAGAATCGACTGACCACTGACAGTGAACGAAGCCATACCGGCCAAATCGTAGTCACGTGAGAGCTGGTTGGCGGAGTTTGAATCGGTTGCAATCTGAATCCGGCTGGATTCCCTGCCGAGACTGCTTCGAAATTGGTCCACCCGCAGCCAGGACAGCGTGCAAACAGAGCCTGCATTAATGACTTGCAGGCTTGGGACAAGCGTCCTCACACCCGACAATGCAGCAATCCCGGAGGTCATCGACACGGGAGAGGGGGTCAACAAATTACCCTTCAAAATGGGCTGCTTCTCGTTGGCGGACAGCTGATTTCGCAATTGGTTCGCAACAAGATCCCATCCCGAGAACGCGATGACATCGGCAGTCTCGGTATTTGTCGTGACGACAGCCGTTGCCTGCGGAAGATTTGCTAACGAACCTGTCAAAGCACATGGCAAATTGGCAGGATCAAGCGATATCGATGACTGAAAACCAGCGCGCGAAAATTGATAATCAGCATTTCCGAGCGAGTCGGAGGCTGCTGATGGATTTGCCTTTTGACCAGCTGCGTTGAACGCAATCGGAAGGAACCCAAGCGAGTCAGAGAAAGACTTGCCACCCACCAAGGCTCTCAGGTCCACAACTGCAGCAGAAACCGTGCGCAGATCGAAGGCGGCATTTGGCAATTGCACCTTACCCTGCAACCAATCCAACGCCGAAGGATTTTTGCCAAAATAACCGCTCACACCTTGAGGAAACGCAACCATAATTCCCTGGGCTGGAAAAACAACCGGCGCGCCCCAGGTCATCACATAGTAACCAAGATCATTTTCGCGTGACGGTGTGTAGAAATCTGCGGGTATTTGAGCCAACGGCGCAAAACCCAGGGTGCGCGAATACTTGAAGAGTAAAACCTTCGCATCCAATGACCTGTCTGCGAGAGTCACAACAACTGTCCAGCTGTCTGTTTGTCCGTCGATGGGATTGATTTGAATGCTGCCCACGCGGCCCGTCGGCAGAACTACAGCATCGCTAGCATTCGAAGATGCGGTAGGTACGCCACGAGCATCAAGATCGTAGATTCTCAACTCGCCGACTGAACCGGAAAATCCGGCAATCAGAAATGAGCCCTCTTTCGCGACCGCAAGCGCGGTGCCAAGCCTGGGAGTCTCGAGGGTGGCCACTGGAGATGAAGAATCTGAAGAAGTTGTAGGAACGGAGTAGAGTTGGAGAGAACCTGTCTTGAACTCCCCACCCAAACTCGCATTTAGAACATAATAGGCAGAAAGATTGGGATGGCTGGCTAGTGCCATTGGCGAATCCAAGCGTTGACCAATGGCAGGACGCTCTGAACGTCCACAGCCAAAGATTAAACCCAAGAACAAGAATCCCGTAAGAACAAGCGACAGCGTGCTGCGCTTGCTCCTTTCCATTTGCAAGCGAAAGACGCCGACTTGATTCATCACTCAATCTCCTCTGCCGATTCCAGCTGAGTCACAGGGGTGTCATCGAATTCACCTGGCTTGCATACCGAAACAACTCGCTCGCCATCGAGAATGCGCATCAGGCAAACACCCTGAGTCAATCGGCCAATCACCTTCACACTCGTCGTATGAATGCGCAAGACGCGTCCGGTGTTGGTGGTCAGCATCAGATCGGCGGTATCGGCAACCGACAACAGAGCCACAACCTTGCCATTGCGCTCAGTCACGCGAATTGCGTTAACGCCTTTTCCGGCTCTGCCTGTGATGCGGTATTCTTCAAGTTCGCTGCGTTTTCCGTAGCCGAACTCGGTGACAACCAAAAGTTTTTCGCTTCCAGCTGGATCAACCACTTCAGAGGCAACAACGCTATCACCGTCTTCCATATTGATGCCGGTCACACCACGAGCCGTGCGGCCCATTGCTCTAACTTCATCCTCGTTGAACCGAATAGCACGGCCCTTGGCGCTTGTGAGAATCACTTGGTTTCGGCCATTTGTGATTCTAACTGCAACCAATGAGTCACCTTCATCGAGCGTGACTGCCCTCAAACCTGTCGCGCGGATGTTGGCAAACGCGGAAAGCTCTGTCTTTTTCACTGTTCCCTGCGCTGTGCACATAAACACAAACATGTTCTCAGAGAATTCATGCACGGGCATCATCGTGGTGATTTGTTCACCCGACTGAAGAGTCAGAATTTGGGCAATCGACTTGCCACGACCATTCGCTGGTGCCTCTGGCAATTCATAAACCTTAAAGCAATAAACCTTGCCAAAGTTCGAGAACATCAACACATGGTCATGGGTGTGGGCGCGGAACGTGACCTTGACGAAATCCTGATCTTTCAGCGCAGCACCAGTTTTACCCTTGCCTGCGCGATTCTGCGAACGGAATTCATCCTGCAGGACGCGCTTAATGTAACCACCCTGTGAGAACGTCACAAAGACGTCTGCCGGAGGCACCAACGACTCGATATCAACATCAGCGGCATCGGTCGTAATTTCAGTACGGCGATTGTCGCCATGTGATTCGCGCAGAGCAACAAATTCTTCACGGGCTATCGCTGCAACTCGCACAGGCTTTGCAAGAATGTCCTTCAAATCAGCAATCGTGACCATAATTTCGGCATGTTCGGCGACAATCTTGTCGCGTTCAAGACCGGTGATACGCGACAGGCGCATTTCGAGAATTGCAGTTGCCTGGCGATCGCTCAACGAAAAGCGAGCAACCAGCTTTTCCTTGGCTTCATCGGGACTGGGTGCCTTGCGAATCAGATCGATAGTTTCATCGAGATTGTCGACAGCGATCTTCAAGCCTTCCAAAATGTGGAGGCGATCTTCGGCTTTGCGCAAGCGGAAGCTGGTCCGACGTGTGATGACTTCAAACCGGTGATCCACGAAATGAGAGAGTGCTTCGCGCAAGTTCACCAATTTTGGTATGCCGCGAACAATACAAACCATGTTCACGCCGAAGCTGTCTTGCAGACGTGTGCGCTTGTAAAGGTGATTGAGGACAATTTCCCCGTT
>JBDLRR010000014.1:0-2746 GCA_039799985.1 Pseudomonadota bacterium
AGCAAAGCCCTTGCCTTGCTCGCCTGCTCGCGCCGCCTCCACCGCGGCATTGAGGGCCAAAAGATTTGTCTGGAAGGCAATATCGTTGATGAGGCTGGTGATTTCACCAACGCGCTTCGAACCCTTGTGGATTTCACCCATTGCAGAAATCAATTCCTGCATCTCTTTTTGGCCTTGACGTGCAGTTGTCTCTGCCACTTGTGCGACCTCTGCTCCTTGCCGGGCGCTTTCAGAATTCTGGGTGACGATTCTGGAAAGCGCTTCAATGGCTGCAACTGTCTCTTCGAGTGAAGCCGCGGCCTGATTGGCCGCAGATGCGACACTGGAACTGACCTCATTCACCTGCTTGCTGGCATCCGCAATTTCATCACCAGAGGTTCCCAACGATTTGGAAACTTCCCAGAGTTTGCCCATCGGGCCGCGCACAAGAATCAAACCAAAGACAAGCGCTATCGATGTGAAAACCACACCGCCCATGGCGATGTTACGGGTTGTAGTAGAAGTGATCTCATCGACGGATTTCATGTTCAAAGTCACTGTGTAGCCACCCCGAATGGAGCCGTTTTTCAGATCTTCCATCTGGTATCCAAGAATGTCTTTGCCATTTTTGTATGGGCTCGTGGAAGGATGGCCATGGCAAAGCAAACAGCCTTGCTTTTCCTGGATGCGCACTGGACGGGTCATACTGAAGAACTTGCCATCAGGAGATTTTTGTACCACTTCCTTGAGAAAAGGGTCCTGCTCAAAGGTTTTGAGAAGATCCATTTCTTCTTCATTTGCGCGATGTTCTTCACGACGGGGAGCATCTGAAAAAATTCTGAATTTGTATCCGTCGGTTTTTTCACCCGAATAGCCCATGCTGAACAACACATAAATGGGAACAGCCTTGAGCAGCTTTTCCTTGTGCTCTTTGGGAAAAACTCCATCAGGATATTTCACCTTGGTCTGTTCAATCAGCTCGCCAAGGACACCCATTTCTCCAACGTAATTTTCAGCTTCCTCAATTCTGGAGAGAATTGCTGCGGATTTTTCCAGGAGTGCCCGTTCGGCATTATCACGAACCAAATATCGAGCCACAATAATCGCGGAAGCCGTGCACACAACACAGGACGCGAAGATGATACTCAGCACCTTGGCGCGAAAATTCACTTTCATTTCTCAACCTCAGACAATTGGCAGAAAAAATCCACGGATTCTGACAATATAAGTGTAACAACGTGAGGTTGAGTTCCAAAGATGTAAGTTTTGGCGAGCGCCAAAAAAACCTGCAGTTTTGTTTCCGACACAAAGCAGATGGAAGCTGTGGAATACTGATCCTCGAGGGGAAAGATGACCAACATGCAGTTTCAGACCGAAAATCCACAGACCGAAATCTTTCTTGCATCCGAAAATCACGGTTTTCTGATGCTGTCTGCTTCTGGAGAAATCAACAGAAAGTGGCACGGACTCACAATCGATGAACTGTCGATATTCGCAGAAATGAACTGGTCGGTTGCGCACCCGAAGGATGCAAAATTTTCTCATTCCGCAAATCTCCGCAGCTGGCTTGGGGCGCAAAGAACGAGCGAATGCATGAGCCGGTGGTGGCAAATGTCATGTGGCTGCAGAATTGAAGAACGATGGAACTGGCCATTAAATTCAGCGCAACTGTCTGTCACTTTGAGTCTCAACGACCATTCACAATGCAAGGCTTCCTCACAGCACCGGGAAGTCAGAGTCACGCCGCTCTGGACACTCTGCCCGGCGGGCCATGCCAGTGCCGGTGGAGGACACGCCCACGTCTTACACGATCCGCGTTCTGCCAACAAATTGATTGTTGGCTCGACACTTTCGGATCAGATCATTGAATTTTACAGCACCTGCGGAACACCAAACAGGGCTGCGCAGTGGGTTACCGTCGAATCTCCTGGTCAGAGCGAGGTGCCAACGAATGCTGATGCTGCTCGCGGCGAAAACCAGACTCGAACTATTCTGACAACCCATTCAGCAATCTCGGAAATTTCGACGAACCTGGACTTTTTATTGCAGATAGAGGTTGTGGCGCCATTGTCAAAGCAAAGAAATGAACACGAAAAGACTGACCACACCGTGGTCAGAACCTTGTTCGCTGGATTCAATGCCTCACCACGAAATGAACAATGGCAAATTGCCTTCACAAATACCCAATACAGTCTCAATCAATTGATCCGCAGAAGGTCCGACGGAACCCTTGGCCTCCAGGCAGGACTGCCCTGGTTTACGCAGTTCTGGACGCGGGATTTGTGTCACAGCTTCCGCGCGGCTTTTCTATGGTCAGGTCGCTTCCGGGACGGAGAAGAACTTCTCAATTCACTTTGGAAATCGTCTGATCGAGACATCCCAAATTACACAACGGCCACAAGCACAACCAACAACAGCGCCGATGCACTCCCGCTGCTGCTCCTTACGACAGCAGACTTGATTGACACGGTCGGACTTGGACCTGCGCTGAGCGAACAGCTATCCAAAATCACAAGCCGACTCGAGATTGCCGCCAACACGTTCGTTTCCGGAAACCTGATGGTGCATGGGCCTGCTGATACCTGGATGGATGCGCAAAAATCAACCCCCGATGGAACACTTGTACCCTGCAGTCCACGTGCAAACAGGGCATTCGAAATTCAAGCTTTTTGGCTTGCCAGTTTGGCACGATGGTCAGAAATCCTCAGGCAATCCGATAAGGTAGAACTCGCTCACAAATTGGCAGCAGCAGGCGAGCGTGGGTTCA
>JBDLRR010000015.1:0-5144 GCA_039799985.1 Pseudomonadota bacterium
CACAAGCCGTCAGGAGCGAGAGCAAAAAAACCACCGGGGTTGCGGACCGCAGTTTCTGGTGCATTTGAACGACCTCGCTACAAATTCATGCTGTAAGTTGTATCGACATTTTATTATGCAACTTTAATTTATATTATAAATATAAAATATTATTATATTTTTATGATTCGAAATAGTAATTTAAAATAAAATTATGCACATCAGAAACGCAATATAGAGCTTTGAAGGCCCCCGTGTCTGAATTGACTGGTTGAAGTAACAAGATTTCGACATCCACAGCATCAGACAGTTGATTTATCCTCGTCGAAACTCTTCCAGGGCTGACAATCCACAACGAGGAACAACAGCATGAGTATTTCGGACGGTTTCTGCGGCGCGGTCGGCAACACACCACTCATCGAAATTCCAGGCCTGTCCAAACTCACCGGTTGTCGCATTCTCGGAAAAGCGGAGTTCTTGAATCCAGGCGGTTCGGTGAAAGACCGGGCAGCATTGGGAATCGTTCTTGATGCCATCCAACGAGGCGCCCTCAAGCCCGGCGGAACTATTGTGGAAGGCACCGCAGGAAACACTGGCATCGGCCTGACACATGTTGCGAATGCACTTGGCTACAAAACCATCATTGTGATCCCCAACACCCAATCGCAAGAAAAGCTCGACTACCTTCGCGCGATTGGTGCAGATGTGCGGCCCGTGCCGGCGGTGCCGTATTCGAATCCGGAAAACTTCAACCACGTCGCACGTCGTTTGGCAGAAGAAATTCCCAACGCTGTTTGGGCCAATCAATTCGACAACGTTGCCAATCGTGAGTTCCACGAAAAGACCACCGGACCCGAGATTTGGCACCAGACCAAAGGACAAATCGATGGATTCGTGACTGCGGTTGGTTCAGGTGGAACACTTGGTGGCGTGGCCCGCTATTTGAAATCGCAAAACAGCAAAATAAAAGCAGTGTGCGTCGATCCGATGGGCGCAGCGATGTACAGCTGGTTCAAAAACGGTCACTTGAATGATGTTGTTGGCGGCTCGATCACCGAGGGCATCGGGCAAATTCGCGTCACGGCCAACATTGAAGGCGCACCAATCGACGACGCGATGAGAATTCCAGACGAACCCATTCTCGAAATGGTTCATCACCTGGCTTATCGCGAAGGTTTGTTTTTGGGTTCGTCTGCCGCACTCAATGTGCTGGGTGCAGTCAAACTTGCCCGCACGCTGGGCCCGGGCAAAACGATTGTCACTATTCTTTGCGACGGAGCCGGACGCTATTTGAGCCGTCTGTTCAACGACAACTGGCTCAACGAAAAAGGCCTCAAGCCAAAAGCCCGAGGACTTGAGTTTGTGGACAGTATTTGAAAACTGAACTTGAAATTGAGCCCGGCCAAACAAGCCGACTGCGGTCGCAGTAAAGATGGGGTGGCTGACGGGATTTGAACCCGCGCATGATGGAATCACAATCCATTGTCTTAACCGCTTGACTACAGCCACCACGACGGTTGGCGAGGCTTTATCGAGTTGGCTTCCATTAGTCAAGACCAGTTTGCTTGCCCGACCCTGCGAAATCAGGCATGAACACCAGACGTTTTTTAAGACTTCGAATGGTTTCAAGAATCACGCCGGGGCTTTGGCTGCGGCTGTCCGGAGGGTCTGACAGGTGGCAAACGCAACAAATTCGCCAACATCCTTTGAAACACGCGGACATTCCAAGCCAAATCGCAAGATTTCGCTTTACGGAGTCGGCATCTGCTCGCCAGGGGCGGCAAACCTTCGCGAATTTCTGGCCCTGGTGCAGGAAGGCAAGCCGGCCTTGAGCCCGATCGAGCAATTTCAGGGAGCCTTCCTGATTGGCAAGCCCAAATTCGATTTCGAGGTTTACCGCGACTGGATCAGCCAACGCCACCCCAACAACAAGTTCACGCAGCTGTCAGACAAAGGATATTCGCACGTCCGTATGGCGGTCGGAACTTCGATTGACGCTCTGGAAAGCAATCCCGGACTCGAACAAGCCCTCAAAAAAATCGACCCTCGGGTCTACGTCTGCTACGGCAGCGGTTTCGGCGACCTGACGGCCTATTTCATTGGTCACGATGAATACAAATCCGCCGAGCGCGTGTGGAACAAATTTTGGGCTCATCCAGAACGCTGCAAAGCTTTGGCCGAGCACATCAGCGGCAAACACACGGATACAAACGCACCCACGTCACCCACAACCTTTGAAATCGACTCAACTGAACGCGCAGCTGCCTGGGAAACCTGGGACACCTACTGGAGCAAAAAATCGGATGCTCTCCAGGACTATCTGCGCGAATTCAACGCCATGGAATCCATCACGATTGGTGCAGACGTTGCCAACGACAAACTGAACGTGATTCGTGCCAAGACGAAAGCCAAAAAGGCTTTGCAGGAAAAGTGGAAACATCCGGTTCCCCCATGGGAAGCCGTGAATGCAAACATGCTTTGGAACCTGCCAAACGCACCCGCAGCCCAAGTTTCGATGTTGCACGGAATCCATGGTGTTTCTTATGCATCCATCGGAGCATGCGCCACGTTTGGCTTGGTTTTGCGCCAAGCCGTCGATGGCATTCGCTCGGGCGATTACGATGCCGCAATCATCGGTACGACCGACCTTCCACCACCGCCAGAATTGGTTGCTGGATTCAATGCCGCCAAGGTTCTTGCGGCCGGCTGCAATGTGGGTGTCCCGTTGTGTGATTTGCGCGGAACCCACGTGGCTGGCGGAGCCTGCACCTGGATTCTTGCGGCCGACGACGTCATGGAAAAATTGGGCCAAAAGTCTCTTGGAGTGGAAATTCTTGGAGTTGGATTGAGTTCTGATGCCGAGCACATCATCACGCCCTCCATGGAAGGTCCCAAGCTCTGCATCCGCGATGCATTCGAGCAAGCGGGAATTGCACCCAAAGACGTTCACACCTGGGACATGCATGCCACAGGCACGCCGGGTGACTGGTCGGAATTCAAACTGATCGACAATCTTCCGGCGTCAACAATCATCACGGCACGCAAGGGAATTTTTGGTCACGGCATGTCGACGTGTGGTGGCTGGGAACTCACAGCCCAACTTTTGTCGACGCGAAAGAACGGCAAAGTCTTTACACTCACCGGTTCCGGCATCACAGCCGACAGGGTTCACCCGAGCATCCGTGAAGTGGGTCGTCAGCTGGCAACAGACAAGACCCTGACGGTCGAAGCGCCAGGTGGCTTGGTCTGCGGCAAACTCAGCATGGGGATTGGTGGGATATCATCATGCGTTCTGTCGAGAATTCAATAACGTCTGAAGCTGAACGGGCAAAATCTTTTTTGGATAGAATGCAGTTCTTTTATGAGCTGTTTCCCTATCCCGGCAGGCCTGTTTTTCTGCGCCCAAATCCAAATGGCTCGCTTGAGGCGCATGCTGGCTTTTCTGCAATTGTGGCTCAGAACACACCTCCTCTTTCGGAAGAGACAGTGCGCGATCTCAAATTGCGCGACGTGCGCCACGCATTCTCGAGCAAAAAGAAAATTGCGCTGGTTGGATGTGGAACAGATGAACCGCTGCTATTTCGTGTGCTTCATCCGCACAATCCGATCGCCGGTTTCGACTTGAGCCTGAAATCCTTGCTTCGAGCTGAACGCAAAATACGCTGGCACCAGCTCAAACCAGTCGACTTTGAGCATGGCGATGCAAATCACTCGCTTGCACTCTCAGGCACCTTTGACCACATTCAATGTTTTGGTGTGCTTCATCATCAGCCTGAACCCAAAAAGCTGATGAAAACAATGTCGAACGCCCTCAATCCCGGTGGCACACTACGGCTGATGATCTACTCAAGTAACGGTCGCCGCCTTGAACGCGGAGTGCAGAAAAAATTCCTCGGCCTTTGGGAAGCAAAACCTTCGGCGACAACGAACCAAGAAAATACTGCCGGAGCAATGTCTCCTTCAAAAGGCAGACTCATGCTTGCCAGCTTCAAACTTTCGCTTTGGCGCGCCTTGCTCCCGGTTTTTGCAAGAAAATCACTTTCCCTCCGCTTCAGGTATCTTGGCCTTTCGCCTGCCCGGATTGCAGATGCATTTCTTCACCCATCCGACCATGCCCTCAGCCTGGCGGAAACGTTGGCCTGGGCCGACGGCAACGGACTTCAGTTGGTTTACCACCGCGCGAAGAGTTACGACCTTGGAGTCCTCTGCTCGCACTCAACTTCAAATTCATCCTTACAAACCCTTGTCAGCGAAGAAGAGAGTGGCAATATTGCCTCCAACATCATTCTTGTCTTCAAGAAAGTTGGCGGCCGGTCATGGATTTCCACATAGTCCTCAATTCAAACCCGTGGTTTTCTGCGGTCACAGATTACAGCCTGCAATTGGCGCAGTATGTTTCCTCTCGCCAAAGCAGCAAGGTGATCTATTGCGCACCGGCTGGCAGCATCGCCTTGCGAAAGGCTTCGCAGGTTTCACTGCAAACAAATGCGATTCCCCTGTTTCCTTTTTCGGTCACACGTTTTCTTGTCACCTGGCACGCGGTGGGAGAACTTGTAAAATCGCATAAACCATCGGTCGTATGGGTCTTTGAAGGCCGAGAACACACGCTGTGCTCGATACACAGATTTTTTCACAAGAAGCTTTGGTCTTCCACCCGACTCGTCCGGGTGCGTGGCCAGGCGAATCCGGTGAGGCCATCGGCCCTCAACCGCTGGGTCTACAACAACGGCCTATCGGGCATTGCCTTTGCCGCCAACGTTGTTCAACAACGCACTCCCTTTGAAGTTCCAGAGCGGATGAAGCTGGTGCATCTTTATTGCACGGCAAAACTGGCACAACCCGTTGTGTCGCTGAACACACCCGCACAAACGGTGGCCGTGTCGCGTGAATTCTCTCTTGATTTCTCTCATCCAACCTTCACAGTTGTCGGGCGATTTGATCCGGTCAAGGGACACAAAGAGACTATCGATGCTTTGGCACTGTCACAGCTGAACAATTACCTTAAAAAAGATCAATGGCTGCAGGTTGTGTTTATTGGCGAGTCACAGAACGTTTCTGCCAAATCACTGGTTGAGCACGCCTGTGCCACCTTTGCAGTGAAGCACATCACTCTTTCAAAAAACCGTTGGCTTGTTGAAGTGCCCGAAAGACGTATTCGACTTCTC
>JBDLRR010000016.1:0-7387 GCA_039799985.1 Pseudomonadota bacterium
AAGACAAGTTCGAAAACATGGGCGCACAGATGGTCAAGGAAGTTGCTTCCAAGACCAACGACGACAGCGGCGACGGCACCACAACAGCAACCGTTCTTGCTCAGGCTATCTACCGCGAAGGCTTCAAGATGCTCGCGGCTGGCCACAATCCGATGGAACTCAAGCGCGGCATCGACAAGGCAGTTGCACTCGTCATCGAAAGCTTGCGTAAAGTTGCTCGCCCTGTGAAGAACAACAACGAGATCGCGCAAGTTGCAACCATCTCTGCAAACAACGACGCCACCATCGGCAAGATGATCGCAGAAGCGATGGACCGCGTTGGCAAAGACGGCGTCATCACAGTTGAAGAAGCCAAGGGCATCGACACCTACGTTGACGTTGTTGAAGGTATGCAATTTGATCGCGGCTACCTGTCGCCATACTTCGTCAATGATCAAGAACGCCTTGAAGCCGCTCTCGACAACCCTTTCGTTTTGATCTTCGAAAAGAAGATCACCAACATGAAAGACATGATTCCCCTGCTCGAGCAGATTGCACGCAGCTCGCGTCCGCTTCTGATCATTGCCGAAGACGTTGAAGGCGAAGCATTGGCAACGCTGGTGCTCAACCGCTTGTCTGGCAACCTCAAGGTGTGCGCAGTCAAGGCTCCTGGCTTCGGCGACCGCCGCAAGGCCATGCTGGAAGACATCGCCATCCTCACGGGCGGAACGGTTGTCTCGGAAGATCTTGGCATGAAACTCGAAACCACTGGCCTTGCTGAACTCGGCCAAGCTGCAAAGATCGTTGTCGACAAAGACAACACAATCATCACAGGTGGCAAGGGCGCAGAAACGACAATCAAGGGCCGGGTCGC
Organism: Pseudomonadota bacterium; assembly: GCA_039799985.1. GTDB lineage: Bacteria > Bdellovibrionota_B > Oligoflexia > Silvanigrellales > Silvanigrellaceae > RFOM01. The sequence goes on from JBDLRR010000016.1 coordinate 854, forward strand.
TGAAATTCGTGCGCAAATCGAAAAGACCACCTCCGATTACGATCGCGAAAAACTCCAGGAGCGCCTGGCAAAACTCGCTGGCGGCGTGGCGGTCATCCGTTTGGGTGCAGCAACCGAAATCGAGCTCAAGGAAAAGAAGGCTCGCGTTGAAGACGCTCTGAACGCAACCCGCGCGGCTGTTGCTGAAGGCATCGTTGCCGGCGGTGGCGTGGCACTTCTCAGAACCTCTGTTGAGCTGAGAAACCTGAAGGGTGAAAATCCAGAGCAGAATGCTGGAATCGAGTTGGTTCGCCGCGCTCTTGAAGAGCCTGTGCGCATCATTTCGACCAACGGTGGCTTTGAGCCAAGCGTTGTGGTCGACAAGATCCTCAGCAATACAAGTGCTTCGTGGGGCTTCAACGCTCTGACAGAAAAGTACGAAGACCTGCTGACGGCTGGCGTCATCGACCCCGTCAAAGTGACCCGCTGCGCACTCCAGAACGCAAGTTCTGTGTCCAGCCTCCTGCTGACCACAGATGCGATGATTTCTGAAAAACCCAAGAAGGAATCCGCTGGAGCAGGAATGCCTGGTATGGGCGGCATGGGTGGAATGGGCGGCATGGGCGGAATGGGCGACTTCGACATGTGATTTGCCGAGGGACCGGCCTGCCCTGCAGGCCAACTCTTGCTTTCGCAAACTCCTGGAATTCCAGTTGTTGAGAAATGCGGGCTACAAGTTCCGAGGAGGGGGAATTCCAGACCAGGAATTCCCCCTTTTTTTTTGCTCTCTCCAAGGCTTCGAAACCTTCAAACAAAGCATCATAAGTATCCAATAAAATTGAATTTATTTTGTACAACCTCGAAAAATTGTCTTTTAAGGTTTGAGCCTTCTTGCCGATGAATAGGATTCGGAGGGTTTCGTGTTCGCAGTACAATGGACCTGCAAATTTCTCATCGGAATTCTCGCCTGCGCTGTGGTTTCGTGTCGTGGCAAACGCAGTGGTGGTTTCGTGAGCGGTCAGGAGACTATAGTCACAATTCCCGGCACACCTATTCCCCCCGTCCCGACAACCGGCTCGTTCCTGACCGGAGTTTTATTGGACGGTGCGGGTTCGGCGCTTGAAAACGCAAGTTTGAAAGTCGACGCTACCGGATTTCAAACAGAAACAAAAACCAACGGTGAATTTGCTATCCCCGTCACGCAAATCAACTCGAAAACGATCGCCGTGAACATCAACGCAAAAGACAAGCTTGTGATCGCTGACGTCGATATCCCCGAAGAGCTCGTCAAGCCTATAAACCAGGCCCGTGCGGACGCAGGTGCGCCACCTTTGGAAGGTGAGCCGGCGAGCAAACCTGCCGACAAACTTCCCGATGGCAGCGCTCCTGTCACAGTTTTCAAAAAGAAAATTGCACTGCAGATACCGGAAAATGTTGGTGGCATCAGAAATCCGGATGACGTAGTTAATATTGTTCCGGAAAAGCAAAAGATTATTGTCGCTTCATTGCCCAACTCTGATTCCCTCAATGGCAAAAAAATTGCCATGTGGACGCAGGTGGATAACGAAAGTACCGTTGGTACGACTCGCTTTTCCTGGAGCAACTCCTTTCAGACATTGGCGAATGTCAAAATCATTTTCTCTCCTTCTCAAAGTGAGCTCTCGAATTGGGATGGAATTGCAGAAATGATCCCTGTCTGGCCAGGTGCTGCAGCGGGAGCAAATATTATCGGAGACTTTTCCGGATGCACGGATACGATCTTTCGCACGTTTGCGTCCGGGATATTGACCTCTGCAGACGGAGGAAAATGTGGAATTCTGAACACAGGTTTTCCATTCAATTCAAGCGCAGATGTCTTCGTTCGAATCTCAGGTGAATCAGATTCAGAAATCAAACTTTCGACCGTGTTCAGGATTGCAAGCAACAACACCCCTCCCGCGGTGTCCGTTGGTCAAAGCGCATATTCTTTTGAATCTGGAAAAACTTCGCCCGGAATCGATGTCAATCTCACTGACGCAGAAACACCCAACATCGGCTGTGCCAACGCTCTCACGGTGCTTTCAACCGACACATCTGTGATTGCCAACGCTGGAATCATGATTTCGGGGACAGCTCCCTCTTGCAAAATCTTTGTCACACCTGCTGCCGGAAGAACCGGAACCACACAAATCAAGATCACCGCAAATGATGGCTCAATGAGCGGCACTGCGAATTTTCAAGCCAACATTGTTGCAGTTGGTGGCTTGCCTCCCACTGCGCCAACCCTGAATCCAACAAATGTTTCCGGACTCAAAGCACTGCTCACAGGCACCTGCGACAACACCGCAACAACGCACGCCGCCACGACCACGGTGGGTAAAGTTCGAAGCATTTCATGCAATGCCGGAGTCTTGTCGGTTGTCGTGCATTTGCCCGCAGGGTCGGCATCATTCGATGTGACGGCGACATCAACCAACGCAAACGGTTCTTCGGACTCAAGTGCGATGACATTTACACGGACTCCATTCACCTGCCCAGAAGGATACGTCGGGGTTCCAGGCAGTGGAATTCCTGGACTTGGAAATTCAAACGCATCGAATGGAAACAGCATTTGGTGGCTCAACACAGCTCTGGATTTTTGTGTCATGAAATACCCGGCCAAAAATAATAATGCTTCGACTTATGCAACCAGCTCAGCAACGGGTACACCTTGGGTGGGTGTAAACCGCGATGCCTCTCTTGCCGCCTGTTCTTCCACTCCGACCGTAAATGGTGCCTTTCGGCTTGTCTCCAACACACAATGGCAAACTGTCGCAAGAAATGCTGAAAATGTTTCTGCAAACTGGAGTGGTGGTGCTGTGGGTAGCGGAATGCTGGCCAGAGGACATTCAGACAGTGCCCCTTATGGAACGCTGGGCAACTCAACAGACAATGATGATCCCTATTTTGGAACAGGCAACAGCGCAAACGAGCCCCTGGGCTCTGGTTGGGAACAACGCCGCACCCACACTCTCACCAACGGCGAGGTTGTTTGGGATTTTGGCGGGAATGTGTGGCAGTGGGTCAGCGACAACCATGTCGATTTGGGTACAAATCCAGCAATCACTGTTTGTTCCGTAGAATTCAGCAACCAGTCGTTTTTCAATACCGGTGGGATCAACCGCCTGCTTTTTGCACCCTCTCAATTGTTCGATTCAAACCAGAACGTTGGCAAAGTCTGCGGCGGCACCGCAAGTGGCGTACGTCGTGGCGGCGTCTGGACCGACGGAAATCATGCCGGTTTGTTTATGGCGGTGCTCGTGAGCAACGTGATCGATGCTGCTCCTGGTCTTGGCTTCCGCTGCACCTACAGTCCGGCTTCGCCTCCGGCAGCGCCAACCTTGACCACTTCAAATGTCACAGGTTTGAGCCCAACGTTGACTGGCACCTGCGACAGCGCTGCCTCATCGCATACCGCCACAACCTCGGTCGGCAGTGTTCAAAAGGTTTCATGCAACGCTGGAGTGCTGTCGGTGCTCATTCATTTGCCTGCAGGTTCCACGCCGTTCAGCGTGAGCGTCACCTCAACCAATCAAACTGGATCATCAACTTCCGGCGACACGCAGATATCGAGGACGTCCTTCACCTGTCCTGCGGGATACGTGGGAGTTCCCGCCAGCGGAATTGCGCAGCTGGGAAATGGGAGCGCCTCCAGTGGAAACGCGAAATGGTGGTTGGACATAAGTAGAGATTTTTGTGTGATGAAATATCCAGCCAAGAACAACAACAGTTCAACTTATGCAACAAGCACGGTTGGAGGTACACCGTGGGTTTCCATCCCACGTGGCGTCGATGAAGCGTCTGCCGGCAGTGCGCTCCAAGCTTGCAAAGACGCAGGAACAGGATATCGGCTCATCTCCAATACCCAGTGGCAAACAGTCGCTCGAAATGCAGAAACTGTTGCCGTAAACTGGAGTAGTGGTTCAGTCGGAAATGGATCGATGGCACGTGGTCACAGTGACAACTCTCCCCCGAATGCGCTTGCCAACGGGGCCGACACGGACCCATATTTTGGAACGGGAAACACACCGGGACAGAACGTGGGTTCCGGCTGGGAACAACGCCGTACTCAAACCCTGACCAACGGTGAGGTGGTTTGGGATTTTGGGGGAAATATTTGGCAGTACGTCAGCGACAATATGACTGAACTTCTGTTGAACCCGACGATACCAGCCGGCGGTTGGGAGTTCAGTGACACCAATTATTTTCCATTGGGTGGAATCAATCGATTGATCTTTGCTTCCACGGGGCAATACAGCTCAGCAAATAATGTCGGAATAGGCGGAGGAGGATCAGGAGGAATCGTTCAGAGGGGAGCTGCGTGGGCTGATTTTGCGAACTCTGGAATATTCACCTCAGATCTTATCCGAAATTCCTCTTCAGCCTTCACATTTATGGGCTTCCGCTGCGCCTATCTGCCGCCCTAAGCATACAAGTTAAACTTGTACATCCCGAATACCGATACTCACCGTAAAGAAGAAAAGAGGGGGCGTTTATGTCAAGCAAAGCTGCTTCGGCGGTCGCGGTTGCGATCCTGGTCATAGGTAACGCTGCCTGCACATCATCGACGGCATCGTTGGAGCCTGCGATGCAAGCTTCAAGCCTGACTCCCCGCGGCTACTCGTTTTTGGCAAGTTGCAAATGGCAATTTGTCGGAGCTGATTCAGGTAAAGAACAAAATTGCGATGAACTCTATATGTCCAATGCCATGAGCACCTCAGACCAATTTCAGCTGAATGCAAACCTGGCCGCCACGTGCTTAAGCTATGGAGAACGTGCATATTTGGCTCGCGAGAAATGCGCCCAGCCAAGTAATCGTGGCTGCACTTGCGAAGGCGCTTTAAACAAAAAAACAGGTCTGGCAGTCGACGTTCGTGTCTATCAACGCAGCGTCAAGTTCTGGCCCGAAGCAAACAAAAAGGCATTGCTGGATTGGCGAGAGCACTCAAACCATTCTGCCTACAACTGTGTGTGCACTCCGGATGTTTTTTAACCAAAAAACAGTTCGTGTCTCGAAACCAAATTTATTCTTGAAAAAAGGTCTGTAGAATCACATCAAGCTGCAAAATACTTTTTGAGCAATTCTCGCAAATTCTTGCGATCCAAAGGTTTGAGCAAAACATCATCCATACCAGACTCACGACAGCGATGGTGATCGGCCTCCAGAATTGAAGCTGTGAGACCAACAATAGGCAGATGAATATCGACTCCAAGATTATGTTCTGAAGCGCGATATCGTCGGGTCACCTCGCAACCGTCCATCATCGGCATGAAATAATCCATCAGCACCAAAGCAAATTTTTCTGGTTGATCATGCAAAATCTCCAGCGCCTGCGAGCCACTGTCGACAGCAACAACTTCGCAGCCTTCTGCCTCGAGGAATCGTGTTGCAACTATCTGATTGATAGGATCATCCTCAACAACGAGCACCGCGATGCCCTTTTTCGTTTGCGCAAGACTGCGGAATTCATCAATCTTCCGGAGAGGTTCTTGCTTAGGCATTTTTGCTTCATCAAACGGACTGAAGGGAATTTCGACCAAAAAACGGGTTCCCACACCACGCGTGCTTTCAACAGAAATTCGCCCACCCAGAAGTTCACTGAGCTCTCGACAAATGGCGAGTCCCAAGCCCGTTCCTCCATAGGCTCGGGTTGTTTCATTTCCAGCCTGTTCAAAAGGTTGAAAAAGTTCTTTCAATGATGACTGGGAAATTCCAATTCCTGAATCCTCGACGACAATCTGCAAATGTGGGGGCATTGTGTCCCACGCCGACTTGCTCTCCAACCGGACCCGAACCCAACCTACAGGAGTGAACTTGACTGCATTTGCCAACAAGTTATTAACAATTTGCCTGAGCCGAAGCGAATCGATCATGATCTCGTCTGGCAATTGATTTGAAATTGTCAATTGCAATGAAAGCTTTTTCTTGCTCGCATCGGCCGAATGCAATGACACAAGTTCATGAAAGAGCTCTCGGACATTGCACCTCAGGGCCTCTGTGCGCATTTTTCCGGCGGACAATTTCGAATAATCCAAAACGTCATCAATAACACGCTTGAGCTGCTCCGCCGAGTTGAGGATCATGCGCAAGTCTTGCGCTCGCTGCGGAGAATTTTCTTTCATCGCCCAGGCTTCGACCATACCCAACATTCCCCCAAGGGGTGTCCTGATCTCGTGACTCATTCTTGCCACCAAACGTTCACGTGCATCTGAAGCATCCTGCAAGGCCTTTCGCTTGAACCTAAGATCTGCAAACAGGGCAGCGGCGAAATTAATCAATATCCCACGCTCAATGAGATAAATCTGAACCGAGGCAATGGCACCCACTTGGGCGTCAGACGTGCTCGCCGCAGGGCCCGGCAAAAAAATATTCATAAACGGTGTCATGTACATCCAGCTTGACCATGCATGTGACAATCGCAAAACACACGCAAAAGCCAAAGCAATTGAGGCATGGACAATTCCAAATCGGTAGGCCCAGACAAAAAGAAGCAGGTTGTTTAGAACCAGACCAATGGGTGCAGCGATGTTGTATTG
>JBDLRR010000017.1:0-7717 GCA_039799985.1 Pseudomonadota bacterium
AGAGTGTTCGGATTGTCGGTGGCAACGTCTTGAGTCAAACGTCCGGCTGCTCTCCGAACAAAGCTGCGCAGTGAGACGTAATCTTCCCAGTCGAAAAGATCCTGTCGCATGCTTTCACGCGTGGCGCCCGTGACGCCGGCGAGCATCAAGGTCACAGTGTCCTTTTGCACTTCGTCGTGCCAGAGGAGCTCGTGTTTGGGGTCATGAAATTGCACAGTTTCGCGGATTCCGTTGAGTGCCCGGTAAGAAAGAAAATGTGCGCCCAGTGTTGATGTTTTTCGCAGAGCCTCAAAGCAGCGAAGAGCCGACGACGGGCACAGTCTGACAACGAGTCTTGGAACTTTGCCTGCAGATCGGCTGCTTCCGGAACGGACTTTGGGATTACCTTCGATGGCGAGGTCCGCAAGTCCATCGCTTTGCCAACGGAAACCGTTGAGCAGTCTCAGTTGTCCGGGGTCAAGCTGGCGAAGATCAATTTTTTCTTCATCTCCAGCCGCAGGGAGTGTGTAGGATTCTTTGTCGTTCAGGGCGGCGTGAAAGCCATTGTTGTAGGCCTCAATGAGGTCCATCAAGACAAGTCTGACTTGCAGGGAACGCAGGTTCGGATCTGTCTCAAAATTTCCAACCAGTGATTCGGCAATGAGTGCCAACCAGTCGAAATCAGAGGCTGGTTGACGTTTTTCGGCACGGGCGCGAATTTCGTCGACCAGAACGTTCATCTGTTCGCGAAAGCCAGCTTGGTTGAGACCTGAAGATGCACGCAGGTCGAGTCCGACAGAGCCTGTTCGACCCGACTCGGCCAGCCATTGCTGTGACTTTTGACCCTCGGTGAGACCGAAATATCCGGCCACATAGCCAGTCGCCATCATTTGGCGCTCTTTGATGCCGGCTTCGCCCGCCAGGCGAAGCACAGAGCCTATGCGTGGCCCATACACTTGTTCGGTGGAAAGGGTGGGTTCGGGGGTTTCGCCTTTGCAGGCCGAAATTTGCAGACAGGCCAATGCCGTGAATCCCAAAACCGTGTATGGAAGAGCCCGAATTTTCATGAGGTCATCCCTTTCTCTGCCGACTGTTCGCTTTATTCTAGCCGGTTCCGGCTGGAAAATCTGAGGATCCACAAGCCGGTGTTTTGACTCGCCGCTGAGGGCCACGGAAGAGCCTGGCAATTCTACAAGAAATGGTTGACGTTGCAGCGCTTTATAAATAGTCATCGGGTGTTTTGGCAGGAGAAACAAACTTGGAAAAGACGGGCCGGCCGGCCACCCTCGAGGACACTCCCGAGAGGGCGGCGGCACGAAAGCAAGATCACATCGATATCTGCGCAAATGCGCAGGTTGAATCTGTTGTTCAGCGTCCAGGAGGTTGGTTTTTGGCTCCTGAGGCAATTCCTGATTTTTCTCCTCAGCAAATCGATACGTCACAGACGTTTCTGGGCCGCACCTTTTCGCTTCCGATTCTCGTGACCGGAATGACTGGAGGTGTGCGCGAAGGACAACGTATCAACGAGATTTTGGCGCGCGCGGCTGAGCGATGGAATATTCCCATGGGTCTGGGCTCACAGAAGTTGATGCTCAAGGACCCTGCATGCAAAAAATTGTTCGATGTCCGAGCGACTGCTCCCGGTGCTTTCTTGATCGGAAATCTCGGGGCTGTGAGTTTCAACTATGGGATTCGAATCGACGATGTTGCGCGAATGGTCGATGACCTGCAGCTCAATGCGTTTGCACTTCATCTGAATTCTCTTCAGGAACAAATTCAACCTGAGGGTGAGCGCAATTTTTCCGGCTTGCTTGAACATATGGAAAAACTTGTGCGTGTTCTTCCGGTACCCGTGATGGTCAAGGAAGTGGGCTCAGGCATGACTGCATCCACCTGTCGCCGCATTTTTGAAACCGGAGTTGCGGCTGTGGATGTGGGTGGACACGGCGGAACAAGTTGGGGAGTGATTGAAGGTCTGCGCGGCGACGCCATGCAGACAAGGCTTGGTGAACTTTTTCGCAATTGGGGATTGTCCACCGAGGAGTCTGTCGTTGAGTGTAAACCCGTTGCCAAAGCCTTTGGTGACGTTCCGGAAAAGCAATTGATTGCCACAGGTGGTGTGCGTGATGGGTTGCAGGTTGCTGTTCTGACAGCTCTGGGAGCCACAATGTGTGGCGTCGGTCTTCCGTTTTTCAAGGCGGTCGTGAATCCTCAGGCGGGGCTTTCGCCCGATGAATCGCTGGATCAGGAAATTCGTTTTTTTGCTCGTTCACTTGAAATTGCGATGTACTGCTCAGGTGCGCGAAGCATCCAGCAATTGCATGAGCGTTTGAGAAAGAGGAATTGAAATGACAACAACCGATGTGCATGTCGTCATAAACAAGGGCAAATCCTGTGCGGAATCAGCAGGTGTTCCCGAAAGTGATTCCCCTGGTTCAACTCATTCCTTCAACGCGGTGCCACGGTCTAGCCGCATTCCGGGTTTTGCCCAGATGGAGCCGTCTCAAAGACTGGATGCATTGGTTGAACGCGGATTCATGAACGAAGAGCAGGCAGGTGTGTTTTGCTCACCGACACAGGTTACGAATGAGCTGGCCGATAATTTTATCGAAAATTGTGTCGGTAGTTTCTCTCTTCCATTGGGCATTGCCACCAATTTTTTGATCGACGGTCGCGAGACGTTGATTCCCATGGCCGTCGAGGAATCCAGCGTGGTTGCTGCAGCAAGTCATGGTGCAAAACTCGCCAGAACCCGTGGGGGATTCTTCACAACACCTACCAAGACGATTGCGACAAGTCAGATTCAATTCACAGTAGCTCTGCACGATGCAGCCTCTGTTCCTGTCTGGTTTGAACGCGTCCGTTCGGAATTGTTGGAACGCGCCAACAATTGTCATCCACGCTTGCTGGCAAGAGGCGGTGGTGCGACCGGGGTGGAACTGAGGGTGCTGCCAAAGCCAGGAATGTTTGTTATTCACGTTCACGTCGACACGCGTGAAGCGATGGGTGCCAACATCGTCAACACCATTGCCGAAGATGTTGGTCGATGGCTGCCGAGTTCGTTGCCCTGCACCGTGGGGTTGAAAATCCTAACCAATCTGACCGTCCATAGGCTGACGCGGGTCCGCTGCGAGGTTGATCCAAAAGCTTTGGAAATTTCGGGTTTCAGTGGTGCCCAGGCTGTCGAAAGAATTGTTGCTGCCTGGGAATTTGCAGATCTTGATCCATATCGTGCTGCGACTCACAACAAGGGCATCATGAATGGTGTCGATCCGGTGGTGATTGCCACCGGCAACGATTGGCGCGCTGTCGAGGCTGGTGCACACGCCTTTGCTGCGATCAGTGGACACTACAAGCCGTTGACGAAATGGTCTGTCGGCGACGAAGGGCAGCTTGTCGGAGAGATCACGATCCCGGTCGCCATTGGCACTGTTGGCGGTGTGACAAGACTCCATCCTGCGGTCCAGTCGTCTTTGGCCCTCTTGGGGCATCCCTCAGCCGACGTTCTTTCGGGCATGATTGCCAGCGTTGGTTTGGCACAAAACCTGTCTGCTCTGCGCGCACTGGCGTGCGAAGGGATTCAGCGTGGACACATGGCCCTGCACGAGAAAAATATCGAGATGATGCGGCGCTATGACCACATCCCCTCTCTGACGGCGGTGGCTCGTGGAAATGGCGCATCCAGAACTGAATGAATTGACACGACGTCTGAGTCTCAGTGTGCCGGGCAAAGGCATGCTTTTTGGCGAGTACGGCGTCATGAGCGGTGGCGTTGCTGCCGTTGCGGCTTTGCATACCCGGCGCATGAGTTTGGATTTCACTGTCTGTCCGTCAGCAAAATCGGAAGTGATTTTTCAGAGTGATTTTTTAGCGGGTTCGGTGATTGTAGAGCCTTCGCAGACTGCGCGGCTACTGGAATCAACTGAACGTTCCGAGCAAAGAAATCTGGCTTGTTATGTTGCTGGCTGGGAAGCCTGGCTTGCCGACAAGAAACTGCTCGTGAGGGTCACGGAGAGTTTTTCGCCGGAGCTTGGTTTTGGCAGCTCGTCAGCACTTCTCGTCGCTTTCCAGATGGCTTTATTCCGTTTGTCTAAACAACCAGCTGACTCAAGATCTCTGATTGAGCCAACACCTGACACGGACTTTTGGCAACGCATTCATGCTGCTTTGATTCGTTTGCAACGAAAAGGGAGTGGTTACGATCTGGGCATCCAGACGGCTGCATTGCACATGCCAATCCAGTCCGGCGAGTCTGCATCGTTGTTTGGATTCCGGAACCAAGGCTTCAATCGAAATGTGTTTGCGCCTGAAGTCAAACCCATCGCCCTGACAAATTCTGAACTCTCACTGTTGGGTTGTTTTGTGCAGTCCGGGGTGCGATCTGACACTCGCGCAGTGCTTGCCGAAACACAAAAAATTCAGAATTCAAATGAATTTTGCAGCCGACAGGATGAGTGGGCGCGGTCGTTTTGTTCCGAACCAACCTTCAAAAATGCTCGCCGGATGTGCCTGGAGGCTTCAAAGTTGGCTCTGGAATACGGTCTGTTGCCGGCAGCCCCGGACCTGCTCAACTTTGTGCGACTGTGTGATCGTGAAGGTGTTGCATGGAAAACCATGGGTGCAGGTCATGGTGATTGTTTGTGGGTCTTGGCAACGCGGCGGGAGGTTGAAGAATTGATTCTTCGTTCTAGCGCATCATCCATGAGCGTTGCGTTTTCGTTTGCGGAAGGAGTTTGAAAAGGTGAATCCCACACTGTTTGACGAGAATCCGCATCTCAAATCTTTTGCAGAGAGGCTTCTGCAGGCGAGAGAAAATGGTTCGTTGATTTTGCAGGGCGGAGACATTGGTTATTGCTCGGCCCCAAGCAACATTGCTCTGCTCAAGTATTGGGGGAAAATGACAGGCCATCGTCAGGTTCCAGTCAATTCGAGTGTGAGCATGACTTTGGGAGGATTCCGCGCGTTCACGCAGGTGAGTGTTGCTGGACGATTCGTGCCACTCAAGCAAGGCCGTCCGGAAGAGCCATTCTCACGGCCGCCTTTCACTCTTCAACTGAACGGCGTTGATCAGTTGATGCCTGCCAAAATGGAACAGTTTCTGCGCAATCTGTTGGCCGTATATGCTCCCGACATTTCTTTGAACGTCAGGACCTTCAATAATTTTCCGCTCGCCTGCGGTGTCGCCTCAAGTGCAGCCGGTTATGCGGCATTGGTTGGTGCTGTCGCAGATGTTTTGAACCTTCAGCGTTTTTTGACGCGCGAGGAACTCACACTGTGGTTGAGCGAATGGTCGAGGCTGGGGAGTGGTTCTGCGACCCGTTCTGCAATAGCGGTTGAAACTTCTTCTCCGGCGAACAATCAATTTGTTGCATGGAATCTGCTTTCTCAACCTCTGCAGGAGTCAAATGGAACGCGATTGACGCACACCCAAGTTTGTTCTGCTCACACGAGTTTGAACAATCTCCAGCACTGCGTGTTGGTTGTCGATGCTCAAGAGAAGCAAACAGGTAGCAGCGAAGGTCATGAATTGGCCCAAACAAGTGTGCTTCAAGATATCCGCTTGGCCCAATATCCCTCGCGTTTTCAGCGTATGTGTGCAGCGATCGCGACAGGCGACTTGCAAGAGGTTGGTGAACTCAGCGAAGTTGACGCATTTGAAATGCATTCTGTTATGGGAACAGGTGCGGTTCCGTTGAAATACATGAATCCGCAGACAGCATATGCCATCAGCAGATTTGTTGAACTGCGCAACAGCCAAAATGTTGCAATGTTCTGGACTCTGGATGCTGGTCCGAATCCGCATTTCTTGTTCGACCGCGGAGCTGCGCGCTACCTGGCGCAGGTTTTTGACGAGCTTTCAAATCTTGAGGAATTCGCATCGGCTCGGGTTTTGATTGGAAAAGGCTCCAACCCGAACGGAATTCTCGTTGGAACTGATGAACTTGCTCGTCACGGATTTTTTCCCTTTGAGGGCGGCTTTGACAGCATTCTGATGAAATGCACGCTCGAACAGGCGGCGGAGTACCTGAAATCATGACAAACTCTGTAGAGCAAAACCCGAAGACGGATTTCGTGCGATTGTTGGCCAAACCACAGACGACGGGTGTTGCTTGCGGAAAAGTGATATTGGTTGGCGAGCATTCCGCCGTGGATGGTTTTCCGGCAATTGCGCTGCCCTTGAAATCGCAAACTCTGGTGGTTCGCTTCGGAGAACCGTTGCTTGCGCAGAACATTGAAGCAATTCAAACAAACTCGAACAATGTCGTGTCGCGGTGGCATCAGTGTTGGTCTCTGAGCATCAATAATCAGGCTGTTGAAATTGGCGAACAGGAACGGGCCAGGCTGACTCAATCGCTCGCCCTTGCGTTAGATCTTTTGCATGATTTTTCGAATAACGGCGAAAAAACGGCAGCGAGCAGGCTTTCTTTGTCTGACTATCCCCCACAACAAATTTACATCGAGTCGAAGTTGCCGCTCGGCGCAGGAATGGGCGGATCGGCTGCATTGAGTGCCGCGCTGATTCGTGCATTGGTTGAGGCATTTCAACTGAATTTTAGCAATGATGATATCTCACGACTGGCAAATGAATTGGATGGTGTTTTTCACGGTCGTGCCAGCGGTCTGGATGCCGCGACAGTGGTTTCGGATTCGATTATTCGTTTTCAAAAAGGTAAGGGTGCTGCACCGATTTCGAATCGGCTTGGATTCTGGTTGCTGCTCATCGACACCGGAGAGCGCACGGCGACCCGTGAAATGGTGAGGCGTGTTGCCGCGCTGCGTGAGCGGGAGCCTGAATCCGTGGCAAGTCATTTCGGTGAGCTGGCCAAGCTGACCGGGGCTTGTGAGTTGGCTCTGGCAAATGGCGACCTTGTTCAACTGGGTTCGACTTTGAATCAAGCTCACACTCATCTTCAGGCCATAGATGTTTCGACCAAGGGATTGGATGCCTGCGTTGAGCATCTTCGTCGCTTGGGCGCTTTGGGTGCAAAGCTGACCGGAGGCGGAGGTGGTGGCCTGGCGCTTGGCGTTTTTGCAAACCGCCCCGATTTGCATCTCGATAACGAATGGTCGCATGCGCCGCATTTTCTGACATTTGTTACTGCAGACAAAAGTTCATAGACTCTTCCAGTTGATCACTCCAAGGAGAGGCGCATGGTCGCAGAGCCCAAGCACGAACGCTCGGACGGATTTCGGGTTGTCTATCTGGGAACTCAACAGGTAATTGGACAATTGTCATCTGATTTTCGTCGTCTGGGCGTGCTTCCCGTAGCCGGGATTCAAGGCCAGGGCGAGGCATTTGTTTTAAGCAAGGCGTTGGCAAGGCGACTTCCTCAAGCCATTGCCGGACATGAGCTGAGCGCACCGGCGACGGTCTATTTCAGCAGTGACCTTTTTCAGGTCGTCAATCACCTGCCACAGCTGGAACCTGATCTGATCATCCTTGATGAAAGACCAGTTCTTGCCGGTCGGCGCGGTGGCGGAAAATCTGCAAACCGCAGCTCATCTGGACAAGAGCATGGCGAGGATTCTTCGCAGACAGATACAAAAATGGCCGATGTTCAGGCTGAAGTTCTTCTTGCCGTGCAGCCGTCGGAATTGCACGGAGGTTCAACCAAGCCGCCATTGTTCGAGGACTTTCGTTCTGCCTTGAAAAGCTTTTCTCCGCGCGATTTCCATTACCCGATGCGTCGCGTTTTGGTTATTTTGCCTGAGGCTGAGGACAACCAGGTGAGGGCTT
>JBDLRR010000018.1:0-11048 GCA_039799985.1 Pseudomonadota bacterium
CGGCAGCAAGCTAACATCTATTTCAAGTTTGTAGTCAGAAAAGACCATAGCAAAGATGACGTCGAAGAAGTGCTCGCACTCGCGGATCGTTACGCCATTGCAGCCAAGAACCTCATTCTGATGGCGGAAGGCACCTCTGTCGAAAGCCAACTCAACAACACATGGCTTGAAGAAATTTGCCTGGAACGCGGTTGGCGCATGACTCCCAGGCTCCACGTCCTGACACACGGTCCGCGTCGGGGCGTTTGACGGTCTTTAATCTTTCTGAATCAATTGTTCTGGGCTCACCCATTGCACGCGATATTGACGACGCTCGCTTCTATCGTCCTGAAAAATCGAAATATTCAGAATCCTCTTTGGTTTCCTGCACCCAGTGGTGGTGAAAAAATGCAACCAACCAGGTCCTTCGACATTTTCGGCCCATTCGATCAAGCAGATGGAATTCGACGAAAACTCTATCTCAAGTCCGAGATGAAGAAGCTCATCCGACCGCTTGAGGCGATACAAATCGAGATGGCAGATGCGCTGAATTTGGCCTGCGGGGCGCTGAAGATCGACAACATTCACGATTGAGTAGGTCGGACTCGTGACATTCTGCATAAAACCAAGCGAGGTCGCCAACTTTTGCGTGAATGTGGTCTTTCCTGCACCAAGATCACCATTCAGCAAAAGCCAATCCCCCGGTTGCAAACTTTCGGCGATTGCCAAGGCAAGTTCATCCAGGTCGCTCAACAGACACTCGAAAACGACTTCAACTCTCAAATTGAGAGCACGATTGATTTCATTTTTGAAAGAGAACGCCATTCAAATTTCCACTTTCGACTGAAGATCAAAAAGGCTCCGAAATCTCTTCGCGCTTAAGAAATGAGCTGAGTAACGCGGCAACTCGTGCGGCGGTTTCAGCTCCCGGTGCCATTGCAAGCTGTGTCTTGTAATCGCTGTTTTTTGCTTGCAGTTGGCCAACAAGTGAAATGATTTTTTCCTTTGTGAGCTCATCCTCATCGCACCAGACGGCCCAGCCCTTGTCGGCAAAAATCCTAGCGTTGATGATTTGATCTCCTCGGCTCTGATGCAGACCAAGCGGAATAAGAATCATCGGAACTCGTGCCGCGGCCAATTCAAAAATGGAACTGGCGCCTGCGCGACAGATGGCGACATCAGCAAGTGCATAGGCGAGAGACATCTCGGATGACAGAAATTCGTACTGTCGATAGTTTGAAAGGTTGGTGACAGGAAATCCTTTGCCTCTGCCGACAATGTGAATGACGTTCCATTTGTCATTGAGGTCTGCAACCGCATTTGCGAATTTTTTGTTGAGCGCTTCGGCTCCCAAACTTCCGCCAAAGACCAGGAGAGTGGGCAGAGCGTTTTTGAATCCAAAAAACTTTCGCGCTTCATCTTTGCTTTGAACAAACAGATCGGACCGCAACGGAATACCCGAAATTCGCACCTTCGGTTTGTAACGGGCAGGAATCCATTTGAGTGTTTCGGCAAAAGACACAAGGGCACGACTTGCAAAAGGCAAGGTCAATTTTGTTGCCAGCGCTGGAGTCGCATCGGACTCATGGATGACAACAGGGACACGATTCAACCAAGCGGCCCAGACAACAGGAGCTGATACAAAGCCGCCTTTCGAAAAAACACAGCCAATTTTGTAGCGCCTGATCCAATAAACGGCTGACAAAAAGCCCAAGATTATATTGAATGGATCGAGAAAATTTTGAACACTGAAGTAGCGACGGAGTTTGCCGGTACGAATGCCGACGTAGGTCCAGTCAGGCTTGCTCTTGCAAACCAAATCACGTTCAAGACCATTCCTGCTTCCGAAATAAAAAATCTTGACCTTGCCAGAGCGGACCAAGGGCATCAAAGGCGAGTCCTCGTTCGACACCACGGCAAAATGGGGAAGAACGTGCCCTGCGGTTCCTCCGCCGGTCAGTCCCAACGCCAAACAATCGTCAGTCATACTCCACCCCGGACAATTCAAAAGATTTCAAAGATGTTCTTTGGTGTTCCAGCTGTAATGGTAATTATCATCTTCCAAGCCCACTGCAGCTTTTGTCATCCGCAACGGAGCGAATGTATCCACCATCACCGCAAGTTCATTTGTCTCGCGCACACCGACACTCATCTCGTATTTCTCGGGATGAGGCCCATGAGGAATACCGCAGGGATGATAGCTCATGCTGTATTGCTCGATTCCTTTGCGGCTTGTGAACTCACCTTTGACGTAAAAAAGGATTTCATCGCAATCGACACTGCTGTGGGGATAAGGACACGGAATCGCGTTCTTGGCATAATCAACAATACGCGGAACGAAATTCATCATGTAGAAACCGCGAGCTGCAAAAACAGTGTGGATTGTTGGCGGCAAATGAATCGAACTCGTTTTGGGTTGGTATGCATGAACCGAAAAAGCAAATGGGTAACACCAACCATCCCATCCGATAACACGATAGGGAAACTCGGTGTACTCATGGCGGCTCATTTGATTTAATTTCTTGACAAAAAACGGTGGGTTTTCGTTTTCAGGCAGTTGTAAAAGCCGGCTGGGTGAACGGAAATCACGATGGGTAAAGGGAGCATCGAGTCTTAATTGCCCCTGCGCCAAACGGAATTCACGCGGTATCCCGAAATCTTTGGATCCCTCAACAATCATCAAATAAAGCTGCTTTGAAAACTGAAAACGGGAAGCAACCCCCTTTGGCACGAAAAGATAATCGCCCTCTTTGAAATCAATTTCGCCAAAGATTGTCTGGAGAGTGCCTGCACCCTCTGCAACAAAATACATCTCATCAGCGTCTGCATTGATGAAAAAACCAATTTCAGGTTTGTCGGGTCGAGCAATGCCGACCGTGCAATCGCTGTTGAAAAAGAGGGTTTTTCTGGACTCAAGCAAGGTTCCACCTTGTGGCAACTTGGGAGTCTTGACATGTCTGCGCTTGAGCAAATCGATGCCGTCGGCCGGATCGTGAGGAAATCCAGGATTCTTGAGAGTGACTGCCTCGACTTTGACCTCATGGGTTGGAGCGCGTCGTTGATAAAGAATGGAATAGACGTCACTGAAGCCATCACGCGTAAAAACGTGCTCGGCAACCATTTTTCCTTCAAACTCAAAAACTGTGTGAGGCTTTTCGGAAACGGCTCCCAGCCTTCTGTAGTCGATCATGTCTGCTCCCGCGTCTGTTGTTCCACACCGGTTCCAAGTGCGGTATTGTCTCCACCCGGGGTGGAAAATCAACCCATTCGGGGAATTATGCGGGGGTCATACGAGCGATGGACAAGACTCTTTTGATTATCGGCGACCCCTTGGGCAGCCTCAACTCTGTGGGTGATTCGTCACTCGCTTTGGCCCAGGGCGGGATTGAATTGGGTTACAGAATCGACTGGACTGTTCCTGAGCAGATAGCACTTCTGAACGGTGAACCACTTGTATCCGGTCGCAGTGAAATTCTTTCGGTGGCTGCGGGTCAGCCGCCAATAATCATTGAGAAGCCTGAAAAGATCCCTTTGAGACTTGAGAGTTATTCAAAAATCCTGGTGCGCAAAGATCCCCCGTTCGACGAAGCTTATACTGATTTATGCTGGATTCTATCGCAATGCTCACCACAGCGCGTCATCAACTCTCCAGAGGCCCTTTTGAATCTGCACGAGAAGTTGTCGCCATGGCGATTTGCAAAAGCGGGTATTGTTCCCGACCACATGCTCGTTCCAACCTTGGTCTCACGAAATGCCGAACAGATGATGAATTTCGCACAAGAGCAATTTTCCGTTGCAGAAGGATTCCTCGAACAGTTCAAAAAAACAGATGAATTCCGCGATTTCAAGTTCCAGCTTCTGGCCAAACCCTGGCGAGGTCACGGTGGAAGGGGAGTTCAAACATTCGCCACGATAAAGGACTTTAAAACTTGGGTCAGTGGGCTGTTTGAACAATCAAATTCAAAAGCAGCAGTCGTAGACCTTTGGATTGTTCAGCCGTTGCTTCCGGAAATCCATACCCAGGGAGATCGGCGGGTCTTTATCGTCAATGGAGCTGTTGCTTTTGATTTTGTTCGTTGGCCGGCAGCCGGCCGCATCGAAGCAAACCTCGCGCAAGGTGGAAGCGCGACTATTGAACAAATGCCCGAAGAGGTTCAGGCTGTCTCTGCCAGAATCGCGCATACCCTGAAGAAAGAGGGCGTGCTGCTGGCGGGGCTCGACTTCATTGGGTCAAGACTGACCGAAGTCAACATCACCTCCCCCACAGGGATCAGAACGTTCGAAAAACTCACAGGTCGAAATATTGTGAAAAAGATAGCCGAGGACTTGTTCGCGGACTGACGCGATGGAGACAGATGAAGACATGCGCAATCAGATGAATGGTTTTAGCCTGTTTCCCGCATTACTGCTCGCTCAAGCTTGCATCACTGCAGCTCCCTATCCGTGGCCACAGCCCGCACTCAAAGCGCACCTTGCTGCGCTGAGGGAGGGATGCCAACTGACGTCGACCAGTGGATTCTCTGCCGATGTTTCTTTTTCCAACCAGGGCACCGCCAGAATTGAGGCTGCCTGGGACGGCGCAGGCAATTTGAACGGGCAAATCGTCAATCCGCTGGGTGAAGACCTTCTCAACTTTCGCATAGAGTCAAACGGCGTTTTGAACACCGATGCCGCTCTCAAGAATAGCCCATCCCTGGGTATGGCTCTTGAATTTTTGGCCGAATTGGGAACTTTGAAAACCCGTTACCTTTTATGCTCGGGCCTTTATTTTGCCGCGATTGACCAGCTCACTCCGCGACTTGGCGACGAGGAATCCAAGGTTGAAGAAGCAATCAAGACGACTGGATCTGTCTGGAAATTCACCTCGGAATTGCAGCCCATCCTCAAGGAGAATGTCCCTGCGCATGATGAATTGCAGATCTCGAGTGTGGTCAAATCAGCCGACGCGATTTTCAACAAGAGGATTGTTTCAATCGTGTGGAAGGGTAAAAAAACGGGCCGAAAGATGCTGCCGAAACTTTTGACAATCAATTCCAATCAGAATGAAATCAGATTGTCGTTCCTCGATTTTGACTGACACGTTTATTTACTTCACTGATGATGTCGGCGTTTTTTGCATTTTCCTTGTCTTTGGCCTCTTCTTTTTTCTTTCGCCTTGTCTCAAGTGTCGCCACCATTGAGGAAAATGTCGCAAAAGCCGATTCGAAATCCTCATCAGACAATCCCTGAACTCTACTCAGCAACTGCTGAAGGATGAAGTTTCTTTTCTGGAGTCGGCCCATGCTATCAAATCGGGCAGCTTGATCTTCCATCGCTCGGGCAAGTTCCGTTTCGCTGACTTGGTTTTTCATGGTCCTCGACTCCTGACAAACAGGTTTGCCCTAGGGATCGGATTCCAGCCCGCGAGAATGAGTTTGCGCCACCGCCTTGACGTGTGCAAAATATGGCAAACTTTCTGCCCCCCTTTGCGGTGCTGTACCATTCCAAGGTTGGAGGAGGTAACGGATGTTTCGAGCGCTCCTGGCAATTTTTGCACTGATGGTGACTTGTGTGGGTGCTGCAGCTTTTTGGGCAAACCACTGGTGGAATGTTGAAGCCGTTGCCTTGAGTGCACCTGTTGATGTTGAAATTAAAGAGGGCGCAACAATTCACAGTGTTGCCAACGATCTTTACAAGCGGGGACTGATTACGACTGACGCCAGACTCTTTAGTTGGGGTTGGCGCATTGCAAAACCCAAAGCAACATTGAAAGCGGGCGACTATCGTTTGGAAGGCAAGCTCACCCCCGCCAAAATCGCACAAATTCTTGTGACCGGACAGACAATCACGATTTCTTTCACAATTCCGGAAGGCTGGAACATGTACCAAATCGCAGAACGACTGGAAACGGTCTTTCCTGTGACCCAGAAGTCAAAATGGCTGAAGCTGATGGAAGATCGGAAGTTGAGTGAACAGCTTCCAGGTAAACCAAGCAACCTCGAAGGTTTTTTGTTTCCGGACACCTACACATTCAACCCCCGCACTCCTCCATCAGAAGTTGTTTCAACCATGATTCAGACTTTCAAAAAGAATTTTACGGAGGAATTGATTACCGCAGGTTCAAGACTCAATTTGAAACCTCTGGAAATAGTCACACTGGCATCCATCATCGAAAAAGAAACCGGAAAGGAAGAGGAGCGTCCGCATATTTCCTCCGTGTTTCACAACCGAATGAGAATTGGAATGCGACTTCAAACGGATCCAACGGTGATTTATGGAATGTGGGAACGTTATGATGGAAACATTCGCCGCGATGATTTAAAGACTCCCACACCCTACAACACGTACGTTATTCCTGGTCTTCCGCCAGGACCGATTGCGAGTCCAGGGCGGGCCGCTTTGAAAGCTGCTGTTGAACCGTTGCAATCGGAAGATCTTTACTTTGTGAGCCGTGGAGACGGATCGCACGTTTTCTCAAAAAATCTCCGCGACCACCAAAATAGTGTTAATCGATATCAGATCCAACCTGCACGCAACCGCTCTGTTCGCAACTAAAAAACCTGGAGTCCCCTGTGGAAGCAAATTCAGACTGGTGGAACCAGCAACATGCCTCAAATGTACTGTCGGGTCCGGAGTTGATCCGTCAATGGAAAATTCAGACGTTCGGCGCAGAAGAGCCCTCTGCGCAACAGCTACAGTCGCTGGCGGACCTGAGCATCCAACTGTGGAACAAATTCAACACCAACCGTGCAACGCTCGATCGCGATTACATGTCAGACGAGAAGTCTCTTTCTGCGTATATGGCGTCTTTTTTGCTTCCAAATATTGAGCGTGTCCGAACTGTGATGACCTATCCAAAGATGATTGAGAAAGTTCGTAGTCTTTCCGAACTGGAAACAATCGACGTTCTTGATTTTGGTGCTGGCCCCTTGAGTGCCTCGACAGGATTTCTTTTGGCATTGAATCAGGCCATCAATCTTTCCGGAACAAGCACGGTCAAGATAAAAAAAATCAGAATTACGGCCATCGAACGCTCTGAAAAAGCTGTGAAACGCGCGCAAAACCTAATCCAAAAAAGCCTTCGACCTGAAATCGAACTCGAACTGGATCGGGTCACAGCAATTCCTGCTGACCGTGCTTTCTATGTTATTCTGGCTGCCAATGTGATGAATGAAATTCCGGAAAAACATCGATGGAAAGTCGTAAGCTCACTCTTGAAATCGATGATTCAAAACCCTCTCGGAATAGCTGTGATTGTTGAGCCGGGACAAGAAGAACACTCAAAAAACCTCGCCGCGATGCGAGACGCAATATTCGATGGTGCCATGGGTGATCAATTTGAACTATTGGCACCTTGTCCACACAAAAATGCTTGTCCTTTGGGTCCAAAATCAAAGCGTCGCGACTGGTGCTGGTTCAAAACAGAATTTGCACGTCCCTTGATTTTGATGGAGTTGGACCGGCGCACCAAGCTGGATCATGCGCAACTGGCCTTTTCATGGCTCGCCCTCAGTCACAACAGCACGACTGGAATCTCGGAACAGAAAAACCCTCTGGCTGTAAGTGTCAGTGACGAGATGCCGGTTGGGAACATCAACGATGCTGCAAAACGACTCGAATATTTCAAAAACAACCTCATCTCTGAGACTCATTCTGAGACACCGGAGCTTTTGGAAAAAATAGCCAGATCAGGTCACAAGACAATGCTCTGCATGCCGACAGGGCAACTCGCAGGCGGACTCAGACTGCGCAAAGAATCAGACAACAAAATTAAGAGGGGCTTTGAAACCGAGCCGTCGACGACTTTTTCGTTGCTGGTCACAGAACGCTAAAGGCCATTCGCTCAACTGGCCTGCTTCCTCAACTGAACAGCATAGTCCCAGATGTATTCGCCAGCACTCCACAGACTGACGACGAGCGCCAGCCACATCGACAACATTCCCCAAAACGAAAATGAAAAGAACCCCCATTGGGACGAGAGTGTGATTCCCACGATCCCCACGTCGAGGAAGAATGTCTTGGTCTTGCCGAGCCAGCTGGAAGAAATCACAATCCCATCCTCATGAGCGGCCAAACGCAGCGCATTTATCCCAAGGTCTCGAACGATCAGTATCACTGCCATCCAACCGGCCAATCGATGTTTTTCCACCAAAATAATAAGTGCATAAACGACGAGAAGTTTATCGGCTAGCGGGTCAAGCAACTTGCCAAAGAGACTCTCAACGCCATACTTTCGAGCAATCCAGCCATCAAAAAAGTCTGTGATGGCCGCCAACGCAAACAGAACCGCCGCTGCCAAATCGGTTGCCGAAAGGGGAATCACCTGTCCAAATGAAGACAGAACTTCTCCCTGATTCATGAGTGCAACGACGCCCGGAATGCACGCAATCCGCAGTACGGTCAATTGATTTGGCAACCGGCGAAGCCACGGTGCAGCGTTTTGATTCATGCACATCGACCTTTCAAAGGACGTTTGAGGCGCGTCAAAACAAACCCGCCCGGAAGCCTCTTAGCATGTTCGACATCCAAGAGAAAATAGCCGAGAGGGGCTGCCTCGGCGAATCTCCATTCGCGGGATAAAAAGGGGCAGTTTGCCTGCAATTCCTTGACGCATCCCAGGAGCGCGTTTACTTTCGCCCCGCTCATTCCGCGCATTTAAGTCTCACCAATCTTCAAGGAGGTTATCCATGAGCGTTCTCGTTGGTCGCCAGGCACCAAATTTCAAGGCTGATGCTGTCGTCAATGGCGACTTCAAAGAAATCCAGCTGTCTGATTACCGTGGCAAGAAAAACGTGGTTTTGTTCTTCTACCCGTTGGACTTCACATTCGTGTGTCCGACCGAGCTGCATGCCTTCCAGGAAAAACTGGCCGAATTCCAGAAACGTGACGTCGAAGTTCTGGGCTGCTCCATCGACAGCAAGTTTTCTCACTTTGCTTGGCTCAACACTGCCAAGGACCAAGGCGGAATTGCTGGGGTCAAGTATCCTCTGATTTCCGACATCCACAGAACAATCGCACGTGACTACGACGTCCTGAGCGACGGTGGTGTTGCATTCCGTGGTCTCTTCCTGATCGACAAAAACGGAGTCGTTCGTCATCAGCTGGTCAATGACCTGCCACTGGGACGTAATGTCGATGAAGCTCTGAGATTGGTTGACGCACTCGCGCACGTCGAAAAGCATGGCGAAGTCTGTCCAGCAAACTGGAACACAGGCAAAGACGCAATGAAGGCTACAAAAGAAGGCGTTTCGACTTATCTTGCGAAACACTGACGATCTGTCACTTCATTTCGAAACGCGGAGTTGAACCCATTCAACTCCGCGTTTTTGCGTCAAATGCTCGTCTTTTTGGTATCCCCCAGAAATTCAAAAGTGCTATTCTTGCCAACGAGCGTGTTGTTTTCGGTGGAGATGCCAAGTGTTCACTGAAAATGATGGAAAAACCCACCCAATTAGCTCTAAGATGGTGCAAGTGGCTATGAGAATAGTTGAACTCTCGACCGTGCTTCTCACCGCAGGCTGTTTCCTCATTGCAAATTCAGGCCTGGCCCAAGAAGACATCCCCTCGCCAACAGGTGCCCCCGAAAAAGACAGCAAAGGCCCAGTCACTGTCGGTTCGGAGGAAAACGTCGACGAAGGCAAAGCTTCCAAGACAATTCAACGCGACAAAATTGCCGGAACCGGAATCATTTTTACCGCACCGGCTGTGGATTTTGGATATCTGAGCACGAGTCCAAATTCGGCAAACATCTTCAGCAAACTTGAGGCGCCCGCATCGGGTTGGCTGGTTGAACCGAAACTTGGTTTCGGAGTTTTCAGTGAAAAAATCGCTCTCGATCTTCTCGCCGGTGTTCAAATCAGCAATCTTTCCGGAAGACGACTTGGTACTGTTGTGAACCTGGCAAATGAATCCCCTGATGCAGATTACACCAAGTTGACTCCTGAGCAGCCTTATACAGATCAAAAAACCTCAACAATTGTGGAAGGCGACGGACGGATCCGCTTTTCAGGTGGCGTTTATCAAGCTGGATTGGCTGCATCAGCGATTTTCTCATCTGCTCAAAAAATTTATTCTTCGGTGCCAGACGTTGGTGCCCCTTATATTGTCATGGTTGGTCCACAGTTTGTTTACGAGCAAAGATTCTCTGGCAACATTTTCAGGGTTTCAAGTTCAGCACAATTCTCGGCCACCGGAAATCAGCGAAGCGCATTTAACTTCAAATTCGGCGCGTCATATTCATTCCTTTTGAATTCGCCGTATTTGAAGGTCACAGAGAAAAAAGTGGTCAAATCAAAGACGACGATTCAAAAATCAATCGTAACCACCAGAGAACAAAACATCATTCAAAATGAAAATGTGACGTTCATTTTCGACTCTCAGACAATCAACTTCAAGTTCAACAAATCTGAACTCTCTGAAAAATCAAACGCGTTTGTTTCCGGATTGGGTCAGATTTTTGCAGCACAGCGATCCGACTGGCAACAATTGACCGTTGAAGGGCACACAGACTCAAAAGGAAATCCAGAGTACAACAAAAGACTTTCGCAAGCTCGTGCCGAAACAGTGAAGCGGGTACTGATAGACAATGGCTTGAGCTCGTCCGACGTCGTTGCAATTGGCTACGGAAAAGAAAGATTGTTGATAAGTCCTGAAAGAAACGAAATCGATTTTGCCAAGAATCGTCGCGTCGAAATCAAGGTAAAAGGCCTGAGGGACAGCCGAATTTTGCAACGCTCAATCACTCGCCTCCAGTCTGAAATTTTCCCATCCACGCAAGGCCCTCAAAACCAAGAAGGTCAAGGCCAGGGAGATCAACAATGAGACTTGCAAAACTCAACACGATATTTGCAGTTGCGCTCTCTGGATTGAGTTTGTCGAGTCTTGCATTTGGATCTACCAAAAAGAAGAACAGCGACAACAGCGGCGATCGTGTTCTGGACGCCACAACTGATGAGAAGAGACGTAATGTCAAGGGCGCCTCAAATGGTCTGAGTGCGATTTTGGGCGGAGAGTATGGACTTTTGAAGGCCTCACCAGTCGACTCCCAAAAATATGGTCCCAAGGACGGAAAAACACTGGAACTCAAATTG